>LJNP01000007.1:29294-30082 GCA_001303185.1 Parcubacteria bacterium SG8_24 | reverse complement strand
ACGTCCGGGCCTTCATCCAGCTCGGCGACGCGGTCGGCGTGGACCTCGGACTGATGAAGACGTGCGAACGGATCAACGGGGATCTGGTCGCCCGTGAACCGGAATGAACGGACTGACCAAAACGATGAGACGACCGGCGCTCCTGGCGCTCAGCGTGCTCCTGACGCTCTCTTCGGCGTTCCCGGCGCTGGCCGCCAACCGCCAGCCCAACGATCCCCATTTCGGGGAACAATGGTACCTGCCGTTCATCGGCGCGCCGGAGGCCTGGAACCGCAGCCTGGGTTTCGAGGGCATAACCGTGGCCATCATCGACAGTGGCGTGGATATCGACCATCCGGACCTGCGCGACAACATCTGGCTGAACCTGGACGAGCGGCCCGGCGACGGCCTGGACAACGACCTCAACGGCTATGTCGACGACTTTTACGGCTGGGATTTCGTCGACGGCGACAACGACCCCAATCCGGTGATCGGGGAAGGGTATTCGTCTCTGGGGGTGAACCACGGGACGATCAGCGCCGGCATCGTCGCCGCCCGCGGCGACAACGGGCTGGGCATCTCCGGGGTCACCTGGCAGACACGCCTCATGGCGATCCGGGCGCTCGATTCCAACGGGTCCGGCGACCCCAACCGGGTGGCCGACGCCGTCGAGTACGCGGTCCGCAACGGGGCCAAGGTGATCAATCTCAGCTTCGTCGGCCAGACCTACAACCAGCGGTTCGCCGACGTGCTGCGGCGGGCCCATGCGGCCGGCGTCTTCGTGGTGGCGGCGGCCGGCAACGCGCCGG
>LJNP01000007.1:0-29271 GCA_001303185.1 Parcubacteria bacterium SG8_24 | reverse complement strand
CGGCGAAGCCATCGATCTCGACCGCGAGCCGCTCTACCCGGTCTGTTTCGACCGGGATTCCTCCGAGAATTTCGTCTACGGCGTGACGGCGGTCGACCAGAACGACCGGCGGGCCTCCTTCGCCAACTATGGGGCCGGCTGCGTCGACATCAGCGCTCCGGGCACGCGTATCGTCTCCACCCAGGTCCATGAGCCGCGGCAGGCGGGTTTCGACCAGCCCTACGGCGGCTACTTCAACGGCACTTCGGTGGCAGCCTCCGTGGTCTCGGGATCGGTCGCCCTGATCTGGGCCCTCGACCGCAACCTGACGCCGCGTCAGATCCAGAACATCCTGCTCGAATCGTCGTTCCCCATCGACGACCTCAATCCGGGACTGTTCGGCAAGCTGGGTCGCGGCCGGATCGACGCTGCCCGGGCGGTCCATCGGACGGCGCTGGGCCGCCGGTCCGACACGGAGCCGATACCGGTGACCACGGCCTCGCTCCTGCCGCCGGGTACGGGGAACCGCCTGGTGGCCGCGGCGGCCGGTCCGGGCCGGGCGCCTGAGATCCGGCTGTTCACCGATGCCGGCCTGTTCATCCGCGGCTTCTCCGCCTTCCCGGATTCGTTCCGCGGCGGCATCTCCCTGGCCGTGGGCAATTTCGACGGCAACGCCAGGAGCTCCCTGGTGGCCGGCGCCCTCTCGGGCGGCGCGCCCCACGTCCGCATCTTCAACGTCAACACGGTCAACATCGGCGGTTTCTATGCCTATGACAACGCCTTCCGCGGCGGCGTCCAGGTGGCGACCGGCGATATCGACGGCGACGGCCGGGATGAGATCGTCACCGGCGCCGGGCCGGGCGGCGGGCCCCATGTCCGGGTCTTCACCTCACAGGGCGTTTCCAAGGGTAATTTCTTCGTCACGGACAGCGGTTACCGGGGCGGAATCGACGTGGCCTGTGCCGATCTCGACGGTGACGGCCGGGCGGAGATCGTGGTCAGTCACGGCAGCGGCAGCGCGGCCCGTCTCGGCGTATTCGACGGTCAAGGGACTGAGCTGGCGGAATTCGCGCCGGTCGGACTGTCCGGTCGCGGCAGCCTTTCGGTCAGCGCGGTCGATCTGAACGGTGACGGCCGAGCGGAGATCGTCGCCCTCCGTGAAGGCGGCAACGGTTCCAGATACGCCTATGCCGGTGACGGCACGCCGCTCGGCAGCTTCGGGGAGGGTGATCCGATCGCCGGATTGGCCCTGGCTTCAGTCGGCCTGCCCGGCAACACGGTCGAGATACCGACCCGGACCGTCTGGGGCAGCCCGGTCCAGACGACTCCCCAGGTCACCATCCGCAGCCAGGCCGGACCGTTCGGTTTCGTGCCGTTCGAACCGGGCTTTCGGGGCGGGGTCGAGGCGGCCTTCGTCGAAGCGGGTCAGTGATTCATATGAAACGGGTCATCAATCTCGCCACCGCCGTCCTGACCAGACCGTCCTTCGGGCAGTTCGTGCGTTTCGGGATGGTCGGCACGGTCAACACGGTACTCGACTTCTCCGTCTACTACGGCCTGACCAGGTATTTCGATTTCTGGGGACGGCATCTGGTGACCTCGGCGGTCGCCTCGTTCGCCGTCGGCGTCACCTCCAGCTTCATCCTCAACAATTTCTGGACCTTCCGGCAGGAGGCGTCCGGCTGGCTGCAGCGGGCCCCGCGGTTCCTGCTGGTGGCCCTTTCCGGCATGTCCTGGAACGCCCTGCTGCTCTGGATCATGGTCAGCCTGGGGACGTACGACCTGATCGCCAAGGCCTCGGCTACGGTGGTCGTCCTGTTCTGGAATTTCAACATGCAGAAGCGGTGGACCTTCCGCGTCTGACCGGTTTGAGCCTCGCCGCATCTCCGGCTATAATATGTAGGGCGCCCTATCGCGCCCTTTGATTCATGAAATAAGGCGGAATTATGCCTGAAACGCCAATCTTCGAGAAGAATAACGTCCTGGTCACCGGAGGCGCCGGCTTCATCGGCTCCTTCCTCTGCGAGCGCCTGCTCAAGGACAATAAGGTGATCTGCGTCGACAATTTCATCACTTCCTCGTCCGGCAACATCGACCATCTGCTCAAGAATCCCGATTTTGAGCTCATCCGGGCCGACATCAACGAGCCGCTGGATCTGGAGAGCTACCCGGAGCTGGAGCGTTTCAAGGTCCGGTTCCAGGGCATCCAGGAGATCTATAACCTGGCCTGTCCGACCTCGCCTAAGCAGTTCGACCAGTACCGGCACCAGACGCTGCTGGCCAACTGCAGCGGCATGCGGCACGTGCTCGACCTGGCGGTCAAGTACAAGGCCAAGTTCTTCCAGGCCTCCACCTCGGTGGTCTACGGCATGCGGCCGGAGGACGGCCATCTCTTCAAGGAGACGGAGTTCGGCCATTATGACCATATGACGCCCCGCAGCTGCTATGACGAGGGCAAGAAGTTCGCCGAGACCATGGCCCTGACCTACAAGGAGGTCTTCGGCATCGATGCGCGCATTGGCCGCATCTTCCGCACCTACGGTCCGCGCAACGCCCTGTTCGACGGCCACATGATACCCGATTTCATCCTCGACGCGCTCGACAGCAAGGAGCTGACGATCTACGGCGACGAGAATTTCCGCACCTCGCTGATCTACGTCACCGACGTGGTCGACGCCATCGTCAAGATGATGGCGCTGCCGCAGGATCCGGGACCGCTCAATATCGGCAGCGATTATGACATCAAGCTGGTCGACGTGGCCAACAAGATAATCGAGATGACCGAATCGGGTTCCCAGGTGGTGTACAAGGATCCCTTGCCGTTCATGCGCCTGCTGGGCCTGCCGGACCTTTCGACGATCAAGGAGAAGACGGGCTGGATACCGCTGGTCACCCTGGAGAAGGGTCTCCAGAAGTCGGTGGAATACACCGTGGCCAACAAGGAGCTGCTCCGGCCGTCCTTCGGCCAATGAACGGGTTATGCGCACGGCCGTCATCGTACCGGCATACAACGAGGAGCGCACCGTCGGCGCGGTGGTGCGCTCTTTGGCGGCCGACGGCCATGAGGTGATCGTGGTCGATGACGGGTCGGCCGACCGGACCGGTGAGGCGGCCCGGCGGGCCGGGGCCCGGGTGATCCGGCACGTGCTCAACCGCGGCCTGGGGGCCGCCATCGGCACGGGGGTCGCCGCGGCGCTGCGCGGCCCGGCGGAGGTCCTGGTCACTTTCGACGCCGACGGCCAGCACCGGTCCGAGGACATCCCCCGGCTGGTCGGACCGATCGGCTGCGATGAGGCCGACGTGACGATCGGGACGAGGAGCGAGAAGCGTCACCGCATGCCGTTGACACGCCGGCTGGCCAACTGGACCGGCAACGCCCTGACCTTCCTGCTGTTCGGCAAGTGGGTCAACGACAGCCAGTCCGGACTGCGGGCCTTCTCGCGGCCGGCCGCCGAGGATCTCGAACTGCGCTGCGACCGCATGGAGGTCTCGTCGGAGATAATCAAGGAGATCAAGCGGCACGGCTGGCGGCTCGTCGAGGTGCCGATCGTGCCGATCTATACCGAATATTCGATGTCCAAGGGCCAGGGATTCGTCACCGGCCTCAAGACGGCGATCCGGCTGCTGCTGCGCCGCGTCGCCAAGTGAGCCGGGCGGACACCGGTCTTCCTGAGGGTTAAGCCGATACACATGCTGCTCATACAGGTTTTCATCGTGGCTTTCGCCGTCTTCGCCGTGTCGCGGGCGGTGGTGCGTTTCCGGGAGGGTCTTCTGGGCCTGGCCTGGCTCGTCTTCTGGGCGCTCGTCTGGGTCGGCGTGGCCGTGGTGGTCAGCCTGCCGCAGACCACCACCTGGTTCGCCTCCCTGGTCGGGGTGGGCCGCGGCGTCGATGCGGTGATCTACGTGGCGATCGTCTTCCTCTTCTACCTGGTCTTCCGGATATTCCTGCGCCTGGAGAAGCTCGAACATGACATCTCGCTCCTGGTCCGGGAGTTCGGGCTGAAGACGGACCGGGAGGGTCCGCCGGAAGGCGGCGAGCAAAGCGATGGCTGAGACCGCCGGAAAAAGGGTCGCCGTGGTGATCGTGACCTATGACGCCGAACGCTACCTGGACGACTGTCTGGGTAGTTTGCGTTTGGCCGACACTTCGGGCATCGACCTAACGGTGTTCGCGGTGGACAACGACTCGCATGACGGTACGGCCCGCATCATCGGTGAGCGGTATCCTGAGGTCCGGCTCATCCGCAACGACCGTAACATCGGTTTCGCCGCCGGCAACAACCGGGGCATCGAGGCGGCGACCGCCGCCGGCGCCGAGTACGTCTATCTGCTGAACCAGGACACGGAGGTGGCCGCCCCCTTCCTCCGGGAGGCGCTCCAGGTCATGGAGAGCGACGACCGGATCGGTTCGGTCCAGTCCCTGCTGCTGCTGTCTCCGGAACGGCACCTGGTCAACAGCTCCGGCAACGCCATCCATTTCCTGGGTTTCGGCTTCTGCGAGGATTACCGCCGTCCGGTGGAGCGGCTGGACCGCAGCCGGATCAGGCCGATCACTTATGCCTCCGGCGCCGGGGTGCTCTTCCGCGTCTCCGTGCTGCGGGAGACCGGCCTGTTCGACGAACGGCTCTTCCTGTACCACGAGGACCTCGATCTGGGCTGGCGGCTCCGTCTGGCCGGCTTCGAGAACGTGCTGGCGCCGCACTCCGTCGTCTACCACAAGTACGAGTTCTCGCGGAGCATCGGCAAGTACTACTACATGGAACGTAACCGGTACATCGTGCTGCTGAAGAACCTGCGCCTCTGGTCGCTCCTGGTGCTGCTGCCGGCGCTGCTGATCGCCGAGGTCGGCCTGTGGATCGGCGCGCTGCGCGGCGGCTGGTGGCGCAAGAAGCGCGCCGCCACGGCCTATTTCCTGAAGGGCGACGCCTGGCGGCATATCCTGACGGGCCGGCGCCGGGTGGCCCGGACGCGCCGCATCAGCGACCGCCGTCTGGTCCGGCACTTCTCGTCGGTCATCGCCCATCAGGAGGTGGAGAAGCCGCTGGTGCGCTACGTGGCCAACCCGCTCATGACCGTCGCCTGGGCGGTGATGCGGCTGCTGATAATCTGAGATCCATGGACCGTCGCATCGCCATCGTCACCCCGACCTTCCCGCCGTACCGCGGCGGCATCGGTCAGGTCGCCCTGAAGGACGCGGAACAGCTCGCTTCCCTGGGCTATGAGGTCCACGTCTTCACGCCGCAGCGGGAAGCGGTCGCGGCCGGTCCGGACGCGACGTTCAAGCTGCACCGTCTGCCGGCGCTCTGCCGCTACGGCAACGCCGCTTTCGTGCCCGCGGTCCGCCGTCGCTGCGCCGGATTCCCCACGGTGCTGCTGCATTACCCTTTCTTCGGCGGCGCCGAACCTCTGGCGCTCTGGCGCCGCCGCCGGGGGCAGAGACTGCTCGTCATGTACCACATGGACGTGATCGGGCGGGGTGCCTTGGCCGGTCTGTTCAGTCTCCATACCCGGTTCGTCATGCCCCGTATCGTCGCCGCGGCCGACCGGGTGTTGGTGACGAGTTTCGATTATGCCGCGTCCTCGGCCGTGGCCGACCTGTACGAGATGCGGCGGGCCTCGTTCAGCGAGCTGCCGCCTTCAGTCGATACGGAGACCTTCCGGCCGGGGGAGCGGCCGCCGAACCTCCTGGCACGGCATTCTTTGGGACCGGACGAACGGATCGTCCTGTTCGTGGGAGGTCTGGATCGGGCGCATTATTTCAAGGGGGTACCCCACCTGCTTCAGGCAGTGGCGACCCGGGAACTGGCGGAGGTCCGCTGCCTGATCGTCGGGGACGGCGACCTGAGGCCGGAGTTCGAGCGTCAGGCGGAACGGCTCGGGATCGCCGGACGGACAGTCTTCGTCGGATCGGTCAGTGGCCCGGAACTGCCCCAGTATCTCCGGCTGGCCGATGTCTTCGCTTTCCCTTCGGTGGACCGTTCGGAAGCTTTCGGGATCGCCGCCCTGGAGGCGCTGGCCTCGGGCGTGCCCGTGGTGGCCAGCGACCTGCGCGGGGTGCGGACGATAGTCCGTGACGGCATCAACGGCCATCTGGTGCCTCCAGGCAGCATCTCCGCCCTGACCCTGCAGCTGAACCGGCTGTTCGGCGATCCGGAGCGGCGTCGCGGTCTCGCCGCGGCGGCCCGGAAGATGGCTGTCGAGGAATATGCCGAGCCCCGCCGGACGGAACGCTGGCGGGCCATCCTGGAGCGTGTCGGGTCATCGACCTGAACCTTATGCGGATCTGTCTCATCAGCAATCTCTATGGGGCTCAGGCCCGCGGCGGCGCCGAGAGCATCGTGGCCGCTGAGGCGGCCGGACTGGTCGGGCGCGGCCATGAGGTCTTCGTGCTGTCCGGCGCACCGGAGGGTCAGGAGACCGGACGGGCCTGCCGGCGCGACCCGGGAGAGGCCGCCACCTGCGGACTGGCCTGGGAGACCGGTCCGGACGGCGTCAATCAGGTCCGTCTTCACGCGCCCAACATCTATTTCTATCCGGAGGGGGACCGGAAGTCCTGGCCGACCCGGGCCTTGTGGCATCTCCTGGACACCTTCAACGTTCAGGCGGCGCGGCGGGTAGGGGAGAGCCTCCGGGAGATCGGACCGGATGTCGTCCATACCCACAACCTGATGGGCCTGGGTTTCCTGATTCCGCGGCTGTTGCGACGTCGCGGCCTCCGTCAGCTGCACACGGTACATGATGTCCAGCTGCTCCATCCTTCGGGCTTGCTGCCGGAGGGATACTTCCGGCGGCCGGTCTGGTTGCGGCCGCATCAGGCGTCGTACGCCGCGCTGCTCCGGCGCCTGTTCGGTTCGCCGGGGGCGGTCGTTTTCCCGTCGGATTTCCTGCGGCGGCTACACGAGCGGTACGGCTTTTTCCCGCAGTCAGACCGTCTTGTCCTGCGCAATCCGGCACCGGAGACCGGTCCGGTCCCTGAAGAGGGCGAGGCCTCGGCGCCGGTCTTCCTGTTCGTCGGCCAGCTGGAGAGGCACAAGGGTCTCCGGGTGCTGCTCGAGGCCTGGTCCGCCTGGGCGGACAGGGGCGAGGCGGTGCTGGAGATCGCCGGTGCCGGACCTTTGGACGGCGAGGTGCGGTCCCGGGCCGCGGCCGATCCGAGTATCCGCCCTCTAGGCCGGCTTGAGGGCGCAGAATTGGTAGCGGCCTATCGCCGTGCTGCCTATTCGGTATTGCCGTCCACGGTCATGGAGAACGCCCCGGCGGTCATCATGGAGAGCTTCGGTCACGGTACGCCGGTCATCGCCGCGGCGGTGGGAGGGGTGCCGGAACTCATCGGACGGGACGAACGGGGCCGCCTCTTCCCGCCGGGTGACGCTGACGCCTTGGCTATGGCCCTGTCCGGGGCGGCGGCCGATCCGCGGCGGCGACAGGAACTGTCCGGGGCAGCCCGCGCCTTCGCCGCCGAGCACGGTCTGGAACGCCATCTCGACCGCCTGGAAGAGGCCTATCGCGACCTGCTGGCCGGATGAAGTGACGCCTCGACGGTGATTTGAGTGAAGCGAAAAGGACCCGCGAGGGTCCTTTCGGTTTCAGAGGGCGACGGTTATAGGATCGCCTATCGTGTAGCTCGCGAAATAGGCGTCGGGCAGGTCATCGACCTGCCGGGCCCAGTCGTCGCCGTACATCGAGGCGGCTATCTCCGGCGTGGTCACCCAGCGGAGTACGCCGCCGCGGCTGACCGCGTAGACCTTGGGGTCGGTAGTCAGCTTGACCAGACGCTCGCCGGGCCGGTAGGTGACCGCGCCGCCGATCGGTACGGCAGCCAGTTCCGTGGCCGTGATCGTGATCACGCTGTCGAAATCGTCGTACCAGGAATCGTAGATCCGCCGGTTCGGGAAGACGTACCGTCGGCCGTCCGCGCCGCAGTAATAGACCGCGTCCGTCTCCGGCGTGGTGATGAGGCTGTCGGACAGGCAGTAGCGCAGCCGGACGTCCGGCAGGTCGCGGTCGTCGTTGATGCTTCGGGCCAGCTGCAGTTCGGCGGCCGGATCGAAGGCACTGGACCGGCGGGCGTTCAGCAGGCTCCAGTACGGGTCGATGGTCGATCCGTCGGGCCGGTGTATCTCGAAGTGCAGGTGCGGTCCGGCCGCCTCCGCGTTGCCGCTGTCGCCCATGTAGGCCACGTGCTGGCCGCGGGTCACCCGGGAGCCGCACCTGATACCGGGAGCGAAGGCGTTCTCGAGACCGCCGTTGCCGTCGTCGGTCCCCGGGGTGTCGTTGTTGATGTGGAGGTACCAGTATTCCCAGCCGTCCGCGTCCCGCAGCACCAGTCCGTAGCCCCAGGAGGCCTCCGGGATGGTGATGTAGCTCACCCAGCCGTCGACCGCGGCCAGAAGCGGCATCATCTTCTCGCCCATCAGGTCGTTGCCTTCATGGCTGCGGCCGCCGGACCGCGGTTCGCCATAGTCGTTGCGGTGCGTCACCTGGCCGCTGACCGGGAATTCGATGTCGCGGATGTTCGTGGCCTCGGTCGGGATCGGCAACAGCGAGACGAGCAGTATGAGGACCATTATCTTAGATAATAGGTGTGATATTCGTAGCATAGGTAGGGGTCAATTCACGCTTCATGATTGTAACAGAATCTCCCGTTCAGGTTTGTCCGGGGGTGCTTGCGGTCTGGTCCGGACAGCAGGTTTTCGGATCAGGGGATAAAGAAAATCCGCTCAATGGAGCGGATTTATGACCACATAGATCAGGCGAGACCCGACCGTCTTCAGTGCAGCGTCATCTCGGGAAGGATCAGGATGACCAGCCATGATCCGGGCAGGTGGGAGAATTCGGCCACCGGTATCAGGAGGTCCATATCCGACACCAGCGGAGTGAGGCCGTCGAGCACCGGCCGGTCCAAGACCGTGGCCGCCACGAGATAGGTGTAAGCCACGTAGAGGGCGCTTTCGGCGGCCCCGTTGACCGGGACATGTGACCACTCCCGGTCCTCGTGGAATTCCATCCGGCCGTTCGTCGCCGCCAGTGACCTGAGGCGGCTCCACAGGTCGTCCCGGAAGCGGTTCCAGGTCGGGACATCATGGGCCTGACGGAAGGACGCACGCAGCCTGATGGCGTAGCGGTCGCGCAGCCGGTAGGCCAGGCTGTTCTCGAACGGCAGCCGGTTGCGGTAGACCGCCAGGGCGGCGTCGAACGGGGATGAGGTCGGATACATCTCGAGAGCCCTGACCGTCGCGCCGGTGGCCGCGTTCAGCGCCCGGTCGATACCGGCGGCGTCATGCGTCCGTTTCGGCGGTGCCCCGCCCCGCAGGAGTGACAGCAGCGGTCTGACGGCCAGAAGCGCCAGGTTGGCCGTTGACGGCTCGACGGCATGGGCCAGGACCAGGTCGGAGACAGGAAGATACGGTCCGTCTCTGTCCATCGTCGCCTCCTTCCTTATGTTGAAAAAGGTCCCCATCGGGAACCCTGCAGGTTAGCAGCATCGGACCGGCCTGTCAATCCGGACCGCCCCGGAAGTCGTAACGGAAGACGAAATCGCTGTCCTCGACGCTCCACCAGGAATCGGCGTCGCGGCGCGACGACAGCATCAGGTGTTGGGCGCGGTACCAGTAGTGGTTGACGACGTAATAGACCGTCTCCACACCGGCCAGCCGGGCCGCCCGGCGGGCCGTCTCCCGGCCGTCGTCGGTGGCGTTCATTTCGAGAAAGATCTCATAGAGCGGTCCGCCGGTAGGTATGGGGTAGTAGAAGATATCGCCGGGCCGTTCCGGATCCTGCGAGGCGTAATAGCGCCGGAAACCGAACTCCCCGACGGCGGCGGCGGAGACCGACTGGTTGGCCAGGACGACGTAAGGCCGGCCGGCCGCGTCATCATTGATCAACCGGACCGCCGAGACATCGAACGAGCTGGTCGACCACCCCCGGCTGCTCTCGTACTGGTCGCGGCGGGGATAGGCCAGGTAGACCGAGGCGGTGACGATCACCGCCACCAGCACCGCCGCGCCGACGCGCAGCGCCGGATAGGACCGGCGTATCCGCGAGAGGAGCGAGCCCAGGGCGAAGAGGGTCAGGGGCGTCAGCAGGAGCAGCGTCAGGTCGAACATCCGGTCGGCATAGTTGGACCGCTCGTAATCGATGAGGAAAGGGAAGCTGACGACCGTCTTGAGCAGCAGGTAATTGAGGAAGAAGACCACGAAAGTCGCGGCGTAGAGCAGCGACTTTCGCCTCTTCAGGTGCAGCAGGACCAGTCCGGCCAGACCGGCCGCGAAGAGCGCCACGGTCCGCACCGCCTTCCAGGAATAGACCAGGTCATAGGCGGCCATGAACTTCCGGGTCGCCACCTGGGGCGCGGCCCGCAGCTCTTCCAGGATGGCCGTAGGCGAACGCAGGGCCTCGGCATTCAGCGTCACTCCGGCGTCCGAGAACTGGGAGTTGATCAGGAAGACCACCGGCAGGGCGATGGAGCCGAAGATGACGAGTTGCAGCAGCACGAACCAGCGGCCGACCTCACCGGGGCCGCGCAGTCTCTCGTAGAAATCCAGGTAGACCAGGAAGACCAGGAAGATCAGCAGCGGTATGCCGGCCAAGGGGTGGACCGCGGCCGTGGCGGCACCGAGCAGGAGGAGGCCGCGCTTGGGGAAGGCTCCGGCGGTCACGGCGGCCAGGGCCAGGAACATCGTCATCAGCAGCAGGGCATTGGCCAGGCCCTGAGGCGTGGTCATGATGAACGGGGTGAGCGGTAGGCAGAGGGTGAGCAGCGCCGCCCCCGCCGCCGTACCCGAATCCCAGCGGAAGGCGCGGCGCAGGCTCCAGTAGGCCACCGGCAACACCAATGAGGCGACGGACGGCACCAGGAAGGTGTCGATGGCACGCACGTGACCTCCCAGCAGCCGGGCGATCATGGTGACCGTGGCGTACTGACCGATGTAATAGAAAGGTTTCGGTTCCATCAGGCCTGACCGGAAGATCGCCGTTTCGGTCGCCTGATGGATGAAGGGGTCGAATCCGAAACCCACCCGGTAGACGATGGCGGCGACGGTCAAAGACAACAGGGCGAACAGGACGGCCGGGATGAGCGTCAGGCCGCGGATCGACCCGCTCCAGGCCAGGGGAAAGATGCCGAGAGCGGTGACGAAGATCAGGACCAGGAACAGCCGCGGTACCACGTCCCAGGGCGAGCGGATCGATATTTCTGTGGCCGCCTGCCCCAGCACCTCGAACCCATAGACGATGAGGTACAAGTAAGCCAGCGCCAGGACCAGTCCGGCCGCGAACCGCCATAAGGGGGGAGGGGCTTCTTCGGGTCCGGACTCCCGTGGGCCGGCCAGGCGGGTCTCCGGACCGGGCGGCGGTTTGCCACTGAGCAGCAGCAGGAACGGTATGACGGCGATGATCAGGGTGACCGCGGCCAGGTCCAGCCGGTAGAGGTAATAGACGGCGCTGCCGCCGACGATCAGCGCGGCGGCCAGGATGAGGCTGCCGAGCAGGGTCTGGCCCAGCGGACCCTCACGACGCAGCCAGGTCCGGCCGGCCAGGTGGCCGTTCCCCAGGAGGTAAAACAGGGCCAGGATACCCCTGACGACCGGGCCGGCGGGCACGAAAAGGGCCGTCAGGCCGGCCGCTGTGAAAAAAAGCAGGAAAAAGGTATACTTTTTCGGTGAAAACCTTCCCATAATCCATAGGGAAGCATAGCATATCGGCCTATGTTTGCGGACAAATGGAACCGGCATATCGTGCTCTATCCGCACGATAAGGTCTTCCGGTGCCTGCTGGAACCGCTCATCCCGCGATGGCTCAAACCGAACCACATCACCGTGTCGCGGATCTTCCTGACACCGCCCGTGCTCTATTTCCTGTTCGTGGAGGATTACCGGATCGGCGTACCGCTGTTCCTGCTGGTGGCCCTGACCGATGCCATCGACGGCTCCCTGGCCCGGGTACGCCGGCAGATCACCGAATGGGGCGTTCTCTATGATCCTTTGGCGGACAAGCTGCTCATCGGTTCGGTCCTGTTCCTGATCGTGCTGCGTCACATCAACTTCTATCTGGGCATCAGCCTGTTGGTCGTCGAGGTCGGCCTGATCGTCGGCGGCTGGATCAGGAAACGCCGCGGTCGGGTGGAGCCGGCCAACGTCTGGGGCAAAATCAAGATGCTGACCGAAGTGATCGGCATCACCCTGCTGCTCATCGCCCTGTGGCTCGACATCAGCCTGCTGGTGGACCTGTCCATCGGCACGTTGGCCGTGGCCCTGGTCGTGGCTATCGTCAGTGTCCTGGCCAAGATCAAATGACAGGTAACGGTTTCAGCACAACCCGGTTCCTGCTTTTAGGGGCGGCCCTGGGCGTCGTCTTTTTCTTCTTGTATTCGTTCCTGCCCCTGACCGCGCCGCCGCGCTTCAATTCACCGGATGAGATGTCCAACCATTTCTTCGCCGTGAAGTTCCTGGAGACGCAGCGCCTGTGGCACCTGGAACCGCTCAACCTGGAGTTCGGAGGCGAGATCGGTCCCCGCAGCATGAGATCGGTCGACGGTTTCCTGGTGCCCGGGGGATTCCTGGGACTGCCGCTGCTTTACGGCAGTCTGGGGATGGTCGGCGGCCGCGGCTTGTTACTTTTCCTGACGCCGATATTCGCGGTATTGGGCGCGCTCTTCTGGGGTCTGCTGATCCGCCGTCTCTTCGGCGATGCCGTGGGCCTGGCTGCCATGCTGCTGCTCATGGCCCACCCGGTCTGGTGGTATGAGGCCAGCCGGACGATGATGCCGAACGTGCTGTTCATGACCCTCACCATCGCCGCGGCCTATTTCCTGTTCGCGGAGCCGCTTCGCGGATTCTTCTGTCGGCGACCGGACCTGGAGCCGCGCCTGCTCCATCACGGCGATGCTATCATCTCCGGCCTGCTCGCCGCCCTGGCCCTGTTCGTCCGGACCTCGGAGGCGTACTGGCTGGCCTTGGCGGGAATCGTCCTTCTGGCGACGGTCAGACCGCTCCCCTGGAGGCGTATCCTGATTTTCCTGGCGTCGGCGTTGTTCATGATGCTGCCGCTACTGATTTTCAATCACGCCGTGTACGGGAACATTTTCGCCTCCGGATACGGCGACGCGTTGCAGGCCGTCCCGCCGGATCAGGTGGCCCAGGGCCGGGGAGCGCAGTTGTTGGGCCCGCTCCGTCCCTATCTGTTTCCGCTGGGTTTCGCTCCGCGTGACGCCTGGCGGCACTTCCTGTCCTACGGCGTGGCTTTCTTCTCCTGGTGGTCGGTACTGACCGCGGTCGCCGTGCTCCTGGCGGGGGCGGTGGCCCTGCGTCGCCGGGGAGCTGCGGGACGGCCGACCCGGCCGTTCGTCCTTGTCGCGTTGACCGTGTCCTTGTGGCTGATCCTGTTCTACGGCAGCTGGACCATCCGGGACAACCCCGATCCCGATGCCGTGACCATCGGGTCATCCTATTTCCGGTACTGGCTGCCGCTGTTCCTCTTCTCCACGGTCCCGGTGGCCTGGATGGCCGCGCGTCTCGTCGGCCGGGTCCCGCGCAAGCAGATGCCGGCGGTCGCCACCGTGCTTTTTCTGGCTTATGCCGCCTTCTCGGGTCAGGCCGTCTTCGGGTCGCCGGATGAGGGACTGACGGCGATACGCCAGACCCTGGAACAGGACCACCAGACGGCCCTGGCCATAACCGATCTGACCGAGGTCGGTTCGCTCATCGTGGTGGACCGGGCGGACAAGACGCTCTTCCCCGACCGGGCCGTATTGCAGCCGTTGCGGGACGAGCGGACCTATCGGATCATCGGGGAGACGGCTCATCGGATACCGGTCTATTACTTCGGCATAACCTTTCCGGAGCGTGACCTGAGCTATCTGCATGAGGTGAAGCTCAAGCCGTGGGACCTGATGCTCGAACCGATCGAAGGATTCGGGGAGAGGACGCTCTATCGCATCAAGCCGTCCGTTGCGGCGTCGGCGGACTGAACTGTCCCGGACTTATGGCCAAAGAGATGGAAAGGATCATCGCCCTGACCGTGCGTCTGGTGGCCGTGGTGGCCGTAGCCGCTGCGGTGGTCTATCTGGCCATCAAGGCAGTGGTCCCTTCGGGCCGGCTATCCGTCTCGACCGACCTGATCCGGCCCGCACCCTATCTCTCCGAACCGAAGCCTTACAGCCGGCTCGGGGAGGCGATCGACCTGCCCGACGGCGGGCAGGCCTTGCCGCTCGAAGGTGATCCGCTCTATCTCGATTTCACGCCCCCGTCGGAATTCGATTCGGTGACCCTGACCCTGGAATTCGCTGATGCCGGCCATCCACTGGTCGAGATCGGCGCCCTGGCTTCGCGGCTCGACGGCCAGTATCTCGTCCGCCCGGCCTACAGTCGGCTGCTCGACGGACTCAACTGGCGCCGCCTGACCAGCGGCGACCTGACCCTTTTCGAGCGGGAGCATACCTACGCCTCGATCGACGATTTCCTTCGTGACCCGCCCGACCGTTCCCGGCTGGCGGTCTACCGCAGCGATCCGCTGATACCTTTCGTTCAGGACCACCGACCATCGCGATCGCTCCGGGAGTTCGACGTCTCGCTCCGCGGTCATCACCGCCTCTATACCTATGTCGACGGCGAGCCGCTGTCCTTCACCTTCGTGGTGCAGGACATGAACCGTCAGGAGGGTGCTGACCCGGTGATCATTTCGGTCTTCCGGGACGGCGAGGAAGATCCGGTGGCCCGGTCCATCCTCAAGGACGACGGGAATACGACTGATGACCAGCGTTCCTCGAAATTACGCGAAGTGTCGGTAGCCCTGACCGATCCGACCCCCGGGCTGTATCAGGTGGAGTTCACCGCGCCCGGGGACGTCTTCATCCGGCACATCCGCACGCCGCACCGGCGGCTGGTCTTCCGGAACCGCCTGTTCATCGGCGATCTGGTGGGTTATAGCGACGTGGTCGAACCGGTCACGGTCTACGCTTCCGGTTATCGGCTGGTCGCCCGTACCCCGCACGTGGAAGGTCTGCAGCGTCTCCGGGTGGGCGGGTCGACTCTCGACCTCACCGAACCGCAGGCCCGGTCGGTGGCCAGACTCGACCCTTCCGCCGGCCCGGTCAGCGTCGTCACACCGGCGCGCGACGTGCTGCTCGAGACCGACGGGCTGTTCGCCCTGGAAGCCGGTGATTTCTTCGACCCCTTTCCGCTGGAGATAGGCTGGTATACGACCAAGGAGGACTTGGACGCCGCCGGCATCGATTTCATCCTGACCGGTTACGAATCCCCGGTGAGCTCGGACGGCCGGCTGGTCGCCCAGGCCTCCTTCGACCGTCAGGAGCTGGATCGGACCGGTGACGGTGCCTATCGTTTCACGTTGTCCGCACCCGGAGTCAGCATCACGCGCTATCCGGTACCCCTGGCCTCGGTCACCGTCACCATGAGACGGGAACCGGCATCCTGGCGCGGTATCCTGACCACCCTTCTCCGTCTTTTCGCCGCGCCGGCCGAGACGGTCAGGGAGCCGGTGATAGCGCCGACCGGCCAGTCTTATGGCGAAGAGGTGCCGTGACCGACCTATGACCCGATACGTCAAAGGAATCCGTTCGCTGTTCCGTGCCGCGCTGTCCGCCGCGGCTGATGCGGCGATGGTCGCCTACCTGGCCCTGGCCGTCTTCATCCTGCTGGCCGTAGGCTTGGATTTCCTGCATCCCGGATTCGCCTTCAATTACCTGGCTCCGCAGGTCCTGGTGGTGCTGACCGCGGTCTGCGGCCTGCTGTCCCTTCTCCGCCCCGGCGACCGGGCAGGGCGCTCCGGTCGGCAGCGACTGGCCTTCCTGGCGGTCGGTTTCCTGGTGACAGTATCGGTCTTGGCCGTCGCCTGGTACTATTTCAGTCCGGTACCGGCCCTGCGGGTCAAGCTGACGGCACTCAGCGCGATCACGGTGGCTTTCCTCTTCATCTTCGCCGCCGAGCCGCGTCGGCGGCCTTCCGGTGAAAGGTGAAAGGAGACGGGACCTGGTCCGGTGACGTCCGGAGCGCCGACGGGCCGCGTCTCGTCCCCTTAACCGCCAAACTTATGGACGATTGCATCTTCTGCAAGATAGGTAGCGGCGAACTGCCGTCGACCAAGCTCTATGAGGACGACCGTTTCCTGGCCTTCCTCGACATCCAGCCGGTCAGCCTCGGCCATGCCCTGGTAATACCCAAGGAGCACTATCAGGACATCTCCCAGGTCCCGGAGGGATTATTGGGCGGACTGTTCGGTCTGGCCCGGTGCCTCGGAGACGAGACGATCGCCGAGACCGGTGCAGCCGGTTTCAATATCGTCGTCAATCGCGGCGTGGCCGCGGGGCAGGTGGTGATGCACGCCCATGTCCATGTGATACCGAGGGAACCGGATGACGGTCTGAAGCACTGGCCGAAGAAGGACATACCGGAGGAGGATCGGGAGCGACTGGCGGCGGCACTCCGGGACCGTCTCGGCTGAACCGCTGGACGGCAGAGGCCGGCTCAGTTAGGATTTCGGCACAGCACTAACCCCATGCCTATGCGAACGATCATGGTGACCGGCGGAGCCGGCTTCATCGGCTCGGCTTTCATACGTCATCTGCTGCGCGGCGATGACGACGTCCGGGTGATCAATTTCGACAAGCTGACCTACGCCGGCAACCTGGAGAACCTCAAGGAGGTCGAGGATGATCCGCGGTATGCTTTCGTCAGGGGCGACATCGGCGATCTGGAGACCTGCCTCAAAGTGCTGGGACGCGGCGTGGACACGGTCGTCAATTTCGCCGCCGAGTCCCACAATGACCGCGGCGTGCTCGATCCCTCGATTTTCATCAGGACCAACGTCCTGGGGACCCAGGCGTTGCTTGAGGCCTGCCGCCGTCAGGAGGTCGGACGATTCCACCACATCTCGACCTGCGAGGTCTTCGGCGATCTGGCTCTCGACGATCCGGGGTCTTTCAGGGAGGAGTATCCCCAGCTGCCGCGTACGCCCTATAATGCCTCCAAGGCCGCAGCCAACCACGTGGTCATGGCCTATCACCACACCTTCGGCCTGCCGGTGACGATCAGCCATTGCTGCAACAATTACGGACCCTACCAGTTCCCGGAGAAGCTCATCCCGCTCTTCGCCACCAATGCTCTTGAGGACCGGTCGCTGCCGCTCTTCCGGAGCAGCCAGAACCGGCGGGAATGGATCCACGCCGACGACCACAGCGCCGCTGTCGACCTGATCCTGCGCCAGGGCCGGATCGGCGAAGCCTACAACATCGGTACCGGGCTGGAGAAGTCGGTCGAGGAGATCACCGACGTCATCCTGGAGACCTTGGGCAAACCGGAGAGCCTCAAGACCTACGTCGAGGACCGGAAGGGGCATGACCGCCGCTATCTGCTCGACACGGGCAAGATCCGTCGTGAGCTCGGCTGGGAGCCGCGCGTACCCTTCGAGGAGGGCATGAGAGATACGATCCGCTGGTACGTGGATCATCCCGAGTGGTGGCGCCGCGTCAAATCCGGCGAATACCAGAGCTATTACGACCATTATTACCGTAAGACTTTGGCCGCGGCGTCTTGACTTGCCCGGTGACCGGGGTAAGTTGAGACGGCACATCGGCAATAAGGAGTCGACATCATGGAGCGGATCAAGACCGACATACCGGACCTGGTGATCCTGGAACCACAGGTATTCTCCGATGAGCGTGGGTTCTTTTTCGAGGCGCACAGCGCTCCCAAATTCGAGGCCCTAGGTATCGAACCGGGCATCGTCCAGATCAACCAGAGTTTCTCCAGACGGGGAGTGCTGCGCGGCCTGCATTTCCAGGCTCCGCCGCACGATCAGACTAAGTTGGTGCGCTGCATCAGCGGACGGTTGTGGGACGTCGCCGTGGATATCCGCCGGGGTTCTCCGACGTACGGCAGATGGTTCGGACTGGAGCTGAGTCCGGAGAACCGCCGGATGCTCTACGTGCCGAGCGGTTTCGCCCATGGCTTCTGCGCCCTGGAGGACTGTGAGCTGCTCTACCTGTGCGGCCGGTCGGGCTACCATAAGGAGTCCGAAGGCGGGCTGCGCTTCGACGATCCGGGACTCGGCATCGCCTGGCCGCTGGACGGACCGCCGGACGCCAACGATCGCGACCGCTCCTATCCGACGCTGTCGGAACTGGAGTCGCCCTTTGTCTTCACCGGAGACGGATTATGAAGGCATTGATTCTCGGAGCCAAAGGCAATCTGGGCCAGGATCTGGTGCGTCGCTTCACGACCGCCGGCCATGAGGCCGTCGGACTGGATCGGAAGGAGCTGGACGTGACCGATTCCGCAGCCGTGCGGCAGCAGGTGCTCGCCGGCGGGTATGACGCCGTGGTGAACGCCGTGGCCTGGAACGACGTCGACGGCGCGGAGGATCCGGCCAACCTCGACCGCGTCCTGGAGCTCAATGCGGCGGTGCCGGGAGTCATCGCCGCCGCGGCGGCCAAGGCCGGCGCGGCTTTCGTCCATTACAGCACCGACTACGTGTTCGACGGCAGCCGTCCGGGAGGCTATCGCGAGGACGACGAACCGCGGCCGCTTTCGGTCTACGGCCGGAGCAAGCTGGAAGGGGAGCGGGTGGCGCTCGCCGCGGGCGGCCGCGTCTACGTCTGCCGGACATCGAAGCTGTACGGCACGCCGGGGCTCTCAACCCTCTCCAAACCGAGTTTCGTCCACCTCATGCTGAAGCTGGCCGCAACCAAGCCGGAACTGTCCATCGTGGACGAGGAGGTCGGCATGCCGACCTTCACTGAGGATCTGGCCGGAGCCACGGTCCGGCTGCTGGAGGAGGGTCACGCGCCGGGGATATATCATCTGGTCAACGAGGGAGAGGGCGTCACCTGGTACGGTTTCGCGGAGGAGATCTTCCGGCTGCAGGACATCACCGTACCGCGCCGGGCCGTGCCGTCGTCGGCCTTCCCCACCAAGGCCGAACGCCCCAAGTACGCCAAGCTGCTTAACACCAAATTCCCGCCGCTGCGTGACCGGATCGAGGCCCTGGAGGATTTCCTCTGTCGGGCTACCGTCGGTCAGACCTGAGCCTGGAGATGGCTGACGGACCGCTGCCCCTTTGACGTGGGCGGCGTTTTTGATACCCTTAAACGGTCAGCATACACATGATCACTATGAAAGCACTCATCACGGCCGGCGGTAAGGCGACCCGCCTGCGGCCGATCACTTGGACCATCAACAAGCACCTGATTCCCTTGGCCAACAAGCCGATGATCTTCTATGCCATCGAGAAGATCGCCGAGGCCGGGGTCAAGGATATCGGCATCAACATCAATCCCGGGGACACGGCGATCCAGGAGGCGGTCGGTGACGGCAGCCGGTGGGGCGTCAAGATAACCTTCATCGAACAGACCGGCGGGCCGAAAGGCTTGGCGCACATCCTGAAGGTGGCCCGGCCTTTCATCGGCGACGAGCCGTTCATCTTCTATCTGGGCGACAATATCATCCTCGGCAGCATCGTCCGGTTCGTGGAGAAGTTCAAGAAGGAGAAGCTCAACGGGCTGCTGGCCTTGTCCAGCGTGCGCGACCCCCAGAGGTTCGGCGTCCCGGAGATCAAGGACGGCAAGATCGTACGGGTCGACGAGAAACCGGCGGAGCCGAAAAGCAATTACGCGGTGACCGGCATCTATGTCTATGACAGCAACGTCTTCAAGGCAGTCGAGGCGATCAAACCGTCGTCCCGGGGCGAATACGAGATCTCCGACGTCCATACCTGGCTCATCGAGAACGGCTACGATATCGGCTATGAGGAGATCACCGGCTGGTGGAAGGATACGGGCAAGCCGGAGGACCTGCTGGAGGGCAACCAGCTGCTCTTGACCGAGATGAGCCGCGGCGTCATGCCGATGGAGGGCGAGGTGGCCGAAGGGGCGACCATCCACGGCAAGGTCAGCATCGGCGCCGGGACCAAGATCGGCCGGCGGGTCCTGATCCGTGGTCCGGTGGTCATCGGTGAGGGCTGTGCCATCGAGAACAGCTATATCGGACCCTATACGGCGATCGGCAATAACGTGGAGATATACAATACGGAGATCGAGCATTCGGTGGTCTTCGACTATGTCGACATCAACTGTTCCCGGCGCATCGTCGACAGTCTCATCGGCAAGAACGCCACCGTCATAGCGGCGCACGAATCGTTGCCGCTGGGTAACCGGCTGATCGTCGGTGACAATTCCCTGGTCGAGGTCTGATATCCCGACCGGTCGTGAGTGAGAGACGTCGGGCCGTCGGTCCGGCGTCTTTTCGGTCCCGGTTTTACATTTGACCGGGTTTCTTCTAAGGTGGAACCGTCCTTTCCAACCAAGCCGGGAGTAGTAGGATGGTAATCAAGACGATTATCTTCGACCTGGACGATACCCTGATCGACAACACCTACAGGTATCATGAGGCGCTCTGGAAATGCGGCCTGATCATCTGCCAGGCGCTGGGCGGCCGGAGTGTCGACCCGAAGCGGGTGATCGAGAAGAAATCCGAGATCGACAACGGGCTGGTCGGGGAATACGGCTACAGTGTCAAGCGGTTCCCCATCGCCATAGTCAAGACCTACGAGTACTTCTGTGAGGAGAAGGGTCTCCGTCCCCGGACGGAGGTGAAGCGGCGGCTCTTCAATGTAGCTTCGCGTTTCAAGTACGGACCCTTTGAGCTCCGGCCGGGCGTGTTGAAGATGCTGCGGTCCTTCAAGCGCGAGGGTTATCGCCTGCATCTGGTGACGGTCGGGGATCTCGGACTGCAGTCACGGAAGGTCATCCAGGCCGGTCTGGCCCGGAAGATGCCGAACGGCGCCTGGAAGTCTCCGATCTTCGACGGTGTCCACATCCCGGCTCGGGACAAGCGACCGGTCTTCGAGGAGATCGCCGCCGGCAATCCCCGCAGCTGCATGATGGTCGGTGATTCCACCGGCTCGGACATCAAGCCGGCCAGTGATCTCGGTATGGTCGCCGTCCTCATCCCGAGCGAGACCAGCTTCAATACGGCCCAGATCAGCCATTCCCGGTACCACAAGCTGGAATCGGTGCTGGAGTTGCCGGAGTTCATCAGCCGGTTCCGCCTGCGCCGGTCCAAGAACGGGCAGGGAAAGAAGAGGTCCGCCCGGCGCAAGAAGAACGGGCGCGGCCGGGCCGCCAAGCGCGGCCGGGGCCGCAACGCGGCGAAGCGGCTCGCGTCAAGCAAGAAAAAGACACGCCGGTGAGGCGCGTCAGGGCATCCGATACCGCAGGATCGACTCCAAGCAGTCGGTCCTTTTTCGTTCAGTCAGATCTCACAGTTCCCGTTCGAAGAGGCCGGTCTGGTTACCTATCTTGCCGATGAGGCGCAGCAGCTCGCCGGACGGATCGAGCGAGAAGTCCAGGATTTCATCGAACTTGGCCAGCGTGTAGGCGTTCCTCCGGTCACGTCCGTCCAGCTCGATGGCCCGCAGCTTTTTAGGGGTCGCGTACAGCACGTACTGGCCGCCGGGGTGCCAGGAACAGCCGGATACGGTATCACTGACGCGGGTCACTACGTAATGATCGCTGCCGTCATTTCGGGCGATTGCTATCTGAAAATCGTTCCACAGCAGCAGGCGGTCATCTGCACCTCTCTCCAGGGAGGCTCCCAGAGCGTCGGCGGTATCCGAGACCTGGCCGTCAGTCAGGTCGACAGTGATGGCGGAACCGGTGACGGAGTCGGCGGCGATGACTCCCTGACCGGCGGTGGTCACCAGGCGGTCCGTGCCGGTCGGGAGCGGTAGCGGTTCCGTGGCGGACAGTCTCAGTTCGCCTGGTACCGTCTCCAACAGGTAGGGCCGGCCCTGTTCGTCCTGTCTGATCAGCAGCAGGCGGTCGGCGGCGAAGAGCGCGTCCTGGATCCGGGTAGAGAAGGTCACGGCAGTCATGGTGTTGTCTGTCGCGTCCCAGACGAAGGTACCGACTTGGGTCAGCAGGACCAGGCGGGAGTCTTGCGGCGACCATCGCGGGGACCCGGGAAGAAGTTCGGGGAGCCGGTCATGCAGGGCCATCGGTCCGTCCCGACCGTCGGTCAGGGGATAGACCAGTAGCTCGCGTATCTCACGGCGATCACCGTCCGTCCGGATGTCGAGCAGCAGCAGGCCGTCGTCGGCGGACCAGGAAAGTCCGGCGGATCGGAATCCTTGCGGCGAGAAACGGGCCAACGTCTCCGTCCGCAGCTCCTCCAGCTCCAGCACCGTCAATTCCAGCCAGCCGCCGGTATGGGTCAGCAGGGCGACCCGCAGGCCGTCAGCGGAGAAGGCGCTGGCGCGGATATCGGCCAGGTGCACCGAGCGGGGCAGCACGTCCCGCAACAGCCGCTGGTCCTTCACGAAAGTGGTCCGGCCGCTTTCGACCGCCAGCCGTTTCGACCAGGGCAGATACCCCGGCCTGGTCAGCTCCACGAAATACTCCTCCGGCAGCAGCTGGACCAGGGAGGCGGGCGTCCGTTCCGTCTGGATGTTGCCGTCGATGGACACGACGGCTCCCGCAGGCTCGGTGCTGATATAGAGCGTACCGGTGCGCTC
Organism: Parcubacteria bacterium SG8_24; assembly: GCA_001303185.1. GTDB lineage: Bacteria > Patescibacteriota > Patescibacteriia > SG8-24 > SG8-24 > SG8-24. The sequence continues at coordinate 6,768 of LJNP01000007.1, read as the reverse complement.
CAGGCGGTTCTTTCCGATGTTGAAACGGTATCCTGAGGTCAGCAGGACGACCGCGGGGGCCGTTACGGCGAAGACCGCGATGAAGGTGAGGGCGATGATTTTCCTCGTAGTAGCGCTCATTTCGTCTCAGGCATCTCAGTTGCCAAAGTGGCGGACGCACGATACCATATAGTCGATTATATATGTTAATGCCTAAGGCTGACAGCAGCAAGCCCGCCGGGACCACCCTCAAGTCGCCGCCACCTCCGGCTCCGGCCCGTTTTGTCATCCGCGGCGATCGGCCGCTCAACGGCGAGATAAGGGTAGGCGGCATGAAGAACGCCGCCACGCCGATCATCGCCGCGACGCTGCTCGTCGACGGTCCGTGCGTCATCAGGAACGTGCCGAGACTCACCGATGTCGGGCGGATGCTGGATATCCTGCGCTCGTTGGGTTCCCGGGCGGAATGGAGCGGACCCAACGAACTGACCATCGATACCAGGGAAGCCGATATCGGCACTCTGGACCGTAAGGCGGTCAAGAGCATGAGGTCCTCCATCTTGCTGATGGGACCCCTGCTGGCCAGGTTCCGCCGCGTGACCATGCCGGAGCCGGGCGGCTGTATCATCGGTAATCGGCCCATCCAGACCCATCTGGACGCGCTGCAGTCCTTGGGCGCCGACATCGCCCGGGATGACGGTTCTTACGTCCTGACCACCGACGGACTCGTCGGGGCGATTATCGTCCTCCCGGAGTTCTCCGTCACGGCGACCGAGAATGCCCTGATGGCCGCGGTGCTGGCCCAAGGCCGGACGACGATCAAGCTGGCCGCGGCCGAGCCGCACGTGCAGGATCTGGCCCGGTTCCTGAACGCGGCGGGCGCCCGGATCGGCGGCATCGGCACGCATACGCTGACCGTCGAAGGGGCGGATCGGCTCCAGGGCACAGAGCATACGGTCATACCCGATCAGATTGAGGCGGGAACCCTTGCCGTCCTGGGCGCCGTGACTAAGGGCACCCTGCGCATCACCGGAATCATGCCGGAGCATCTGGAGATCATCCTGCTGATGCTGAGACGCGCCGGAGTGTCCTTCGAACTTCGTGAAGACGCGCTGACCGTCAACTCCTCCGGGCGGCTGCAGGCTTTCCGTCTCCAGACGATGCCTTTCCCCGGCTTCCCGACCGACCTGCAGGCGCCGTTCGGCGTACTGGCCACCCAGTGTGCCGGCACCACCCTGATACATGATCCGCTGTTCGAGAGCCGGTTGGGTTACATGAACGAACTGACCAAGATGGGGGCCAATGCCACCATCTGCGATCCGCACCGGGTCCTGGTGAGCGGTCCGACGCCGCTCTACGGGACGGAGATCCGCGGCATCGACCTGCGGGCCGGAGCGACCCTGGTCATCGCCGGTCTGGCGGCCCAGGGCGAGACCGTGCTGCACGGCGCCGAGGTCATCGATCGCGGCTATGAATCACTCGATCGGCGCCTCCAGGCGGTCGGCGCCGACATAAGACGCATCTGACATGACCGGACCGATGACAGGATCGACCGACCAGGATACGCCGGAGGAGAGCCGGGATGTCGTTACCGCTCCGGTCACCGAGACCAATCGGGTGGCCCGGAATTATGCCCTGGGAGTGATAGGCGCGGTGATCGGCATAATCGGTTTCGTCGCCGGGGTATTTTTCGTGCATCTGACCGCCGGGCCCGAACCGACGGTCGGTGAACCCCTGGTGATCAACCGCGAAGCCCGCCCCGCCGATACGGCTGAAGAGATAGATTTCAGCGGTTTCTGGGACGTCTGGAGCCTGATCAAGGAGAGATACGTCTCCCAGCCGGTCGGCGACCGGGATCTGTATTACGGGGCGCTGCGAGGTCTGGTCGGAGCCCTCGAGGATCCCTACTCGGTCCATCTGGATCCCGAACTGGCCGAGAAGTTTTCCTTGGAGCTTTCCGGTTCGTTCGAGGGGATCGGGGCTGAGATCGGCATCAAGAAGAATCAGCTCAAGGTGATCGCCCCGTTGTCGGGGACACCGGCCGAACAGGCCGGCCTGAAGCCGGGCGACGACATCATCGCCATCGACGGCGTGGATACGTTCGGGATGTTCATTGAGGAGGCTGTCCAGCTCATCCGGGGGCCGAAGGGCACCGAGGTGACCTTGCTCATCTACCGGGAAGGTCTGACCGAGGCCTTCGAGGTGAAGATCGTCCGTTCCACCATCGTCATCGAGTCGGTGACCTGGGAGATGCGGGAGGTCGACGGCAAGAAAGTGGGGGTGATCGAGATATCGCATTTCAACGAGAACACCTGGCCGAACTTCAGCGACGCCGTCCAGAACGTCCTGCTCGAGGGACCGGACCATCTGATCCTGGACCTGCGCAACAACCCCGGAGGCTTCCTGGATACGGCCGTCCAAGTGGCCGGAGAGTGGGTACCGCACGATGTCATCGTCGTGGAGCGGTTCAGCGACGGCTCGACCCGCGACTACCGTTCCGACGGGAGCGCCCGGTTCATCGACATACCCACTCTGGTCCTGGTGAACGGCGGCTCCGCTTCCGCCTCGGAGATAGTCGCCGGGGCGCTGCAGGATCACGGTAAGGCCGTCATCGTAGGCGAGACGACCTTCGGCAAGGGTTCGGTCCAGGATTACATGGAATTCCCCGACGGGTCGGCCCTCAAACTGACCATCGCCCTCTGGATGACCCCGGACGGCCGGCAGATCGATCAGGAAGGGATCGTGCCGGATGTTCCCGTGGAGCTGACCCTTGAGGACTTCGAGAATGACCGCGACCCGCAGATGGACCGGGCCCTGGAGATGATCCGGGGCGGAGCCGGACCGGAGATCGCCGGCGCCCCCTGAGCCTATGGCCAAAGAGCAGCCGACCGGGAAGCCCAAGAGACGGAGCGTCAAGCGGACCCGCGTCGAGATATCGGCCGGAGGCATCGTCTTCCGGCGCACGCCGCGGGGGATACGCATCGCCTTCATCCTCGATCCTTTCGGTAAGTGGGCCTTCGCCAAGGGTCATGTCGAGCGCGGCGAGACGATCGAGGAGGCGGCCGTGCGCGAGACGCGCGAGGAGATGGGACTGCGGGACCTGAAGGTAGTGGCGCCCCTGGGCACGATAGATTTCTGGTTCAAGGACCGGTATCGGCCGAAGACGCGCGGGGTGCTGGTCCATAAGTACGTCCATTATTTCCTGATGGAGACCAAGCCGCAGGCCCGGGGTCGTCCGCAGAAGAAGGAGCGGATCCGTAAGATAATCTGGGTCAGTCTGGGTCGGGCCGGACGCCAGTCCGACTATAAGGATGTCCGGCCGATCCTGGAACGGATGCAGGAGTATTTCCGGGACGCCCGGCGTGGTGACGAGTCAGCCGGTAAAAAGCGATGATATGCGAGTCATCTTCCTCAAGGACACGCCGGACGGCGGCAGGAAAGGCGAGATCAAGGAGGTCAGTGACGGGTTTGCCCGCAATTTCCTCATTCCCCGGAAGCTGGCCGCACCCGCTTCGGACCAGGCGGTACAGGAGGCTGAATCGGCCGTAGCGCGCGAGCTGAAGAGGGGGCGTCGGGCGGGCCGGGAGGCCAAGGCAGCGGCGAGGCGTATCGCCGGACTGACGGTCGAATTCGAGGAGAGGACAGCACCATCCGGCAAGCTCTATGCGGCGATCACCGAGCGGCGGATCGCCGCCCGTCTCGAGGAGGCGGGAATCGGGAAGCCGGAACGGGTCCGGTTGGACGGACGGATCAAGGAACCGGGGACTTATGAGGTGAAGATAGAGTTCGCCCAGGGGGCAGAGGCCAGGTTGCGTTGCGTGGTCCGGACCGCCTGACCGGCGGCGGGAGTGAAGGGTGTAGAGTGAAAACGGAGGAGGGGTTTGCACTTTACGCTTTTTACTTTTGTCACGACCGCGCTATGCCCAAGTACATCTTCGTCGTCGGCGGGGTGATGTCTGGCGTCGGCAAGGGCGCCGCCTGCGCCACTGTCGGACGCATCCTCCAGGGTTTCGGATACAAGGTCACCGCGATCAAGATCGACCCCTATATCAACGTGGACGCCGGCACCATGAATCCGGTCGAACACGGTGAGGTCTTCGTGACCGATGACGGCGACGAGACGGACCAGGACATAGGCAATTACGAGCGCTTCCTCGACATCGACATCACTTCGATCAATTACATGACGACCGGCCGTGTCTACCAGACGGTCATCGAGAAGGAACGCAATCTCGAATACGGGGGCCGGACGGTCGAGGTCGTGCCGCACGTCCCGGAGGAGGTCATCCGGCGTATCAAGGCGGCCCAGCGCCGGGTCAAGGCCGATTTCGTGATGATCGAGATCGGCGGGACGGTGGGCGAATACCAGAACATCCTGTTCCTGGAGGCGCTGCGCCTGCTCCGGACCGAGCGGCCCAAGGACGTGCTGGTGGCCATGGTCAGTTACCTGCCGATACCGTCCAAGACCGGCGAGATGAAGACCAAGCCGACCCAGCACGCTGTCCGGACGCTCAATTCGGCCGGTATCCAGGCCGATCTCATCGTGGCGCGTTCGGAGAAACCGTTGGACGGTCCGCGGCGGCGGAAGCTGTCCGTCTTCTGCAACATCAGCGAGGATGACGTCATTTCGGCCCCGGACGTGAACAGTATCTATGAAATACCGGTCAATTTCGACAACGAACGGATCGGCGAGAAGATCCTCAAGAAGTTCGGGATGCGGCCGCGTCGCAAGGATCTCAAGCGATGGCGCCGGCTCGTCTCCACCATCAGGTCCTGTTCGCGCGAGGTGCGTATCGGCATCGTCGGTAAGTACTTCTCCACCGGCGATTTCACCCTGTCCGACGTCTACCTGTCGGTGATCGAGGCCCTGAAGCACGCCGGCTGGCAGCGCCGGGTGCGTCCGGTGCTGGAGTGGATCAATGCCGAGGAACTGGAGAGCTCGCCGGCGGCGGTGCGGGCGCTGGCCGGTTATGACGGCCTTCTCATCCCGGGCGGTTTCGGCACGCGCGGCATAGAGGGCAAGATCAAGGCGGTCCGTCAGGCCCGGGAACGCGGCATCCCATATCTGGGCCTGTGTTACGGCATGCAGTTGGCCGTGGTCGAGTTCGCGCGGCATGTGGCCGGCCTCAAAGACGCCAATACCGTGGAGGCCGATCCGCAGACCGAGCATCCGGTGATCCATATCATGCCACATCAGGAGTCGGTCATCCGGGAGAAGCGCTACGGCGGGTCGATGCGGCTGGGCGCCTATCCCTGCGTCCTGGCCGAACGCACCAGATCACGCAAGCTTTACGGGAGCGATCGGATCAGCGAAAGGCATCGGCATCGTTATGAGGTGAACAACGCCTATCGGGAGAGGTTGCGGGAGGCCGGGCTGGTGATCGCCGGGACCTCGCCTGACGGCCTGCTGGTGGAGATCGTCGAACTCAAGGACCATCCTTTCTTCGTGGCCACCCAATTCCATCCGGAGTTCAAGTCGCGGCCGCTCCGTCCCCATCCGCTGTTCGCCGGCTTCGTCGGCGCGGCGCTGCGGCGCCGGCGCGGTTGAGACGATACAGCAAAAAAACCGCCCCTGAGGCGGTTTTTCGGTCGGCTCCGTCGGTTCAGGCCTTTTCCGGCACCACTGAGACGATGCGCGTCTCCTTGAGGTTGCCGTCGAAGCGCCGGACCTTCTTCTTCAGGAACCGTACCGTTCCGGCGGCCGTCGCGAATAGGGTATCGTCCCCGCCGCGGGCCACGTTCTGGCCGGGGCGGAATTTGGTGCCCCGCTGTCTGATGATGATGGAACCGGCATTGGCCCGCTGCCCCTCGTAGAGCTTGACTCCCAGGCGCTTGGAGATGGAATCCCTGCCCAATTGTGTGGACCCACCGGCTTTCTTATGTGCCATATACTCTCGGTTCGTTTAAGTGTCCGTCGTGACGGAACGCTGCCAGTATAGGTCCTGTGGTCCGTGCTGTCAACTGGCAGCAGCCCCGGCGGGCGGATGATGCCATCTTTGACGCCCGGCTGGGCCGTTGCTATATTAAGCGGAAGTCCGGGCTAACCGGCAACACCGTCAAGCTTATGCGTAGTGAGATCGAAAAGGCGCTGGAACAGGTCAGGCCGGCCCTGCAGGCCGATGGGGGAGACGTGGAGCTCGTGGATGTCGACGAATCGACCGGTACGGTCAAGGTGCGTTTTCGCGGCGCCTGTCAGGGTTGTCCGTTCTCCCGGATGACCTTGGAGCGTCATATATCTGCCGCCATCAAGGCTCGGGTCAAGGCGATCAAGGAAGTGGTCGCCGTGGAGGACTGAGGTGACCTATGGACCGGGCCGTCTATCTGGATTATGCGGCTTCGACCCCGCTCGACCCTCGGGTCAAGCGGGTCGTTTCTGAAGCGCTGGATACCGGAGGTAATCCTTCCTCGGTCCATGCTCCCGGTCGGCAGGCCCGCCGGGCGGTCGAAGAGGCGCGTCAGGGGTTGGCCGACCTGCTCGGAGTCGAGGCCTCCACGGTGGTCTTCACTTCAGGGGCCACGGAGAGCAACAACCTGGCCCTGTCCGGGGCGTTGCGGGCTGTCCTGATCCGGAAGCCGGAGTCCCGGCCCGAACCGTTACGGGTCCTGACGACACCGCTCGAGCATCCCTCGGTACGTGAGACCCTACAGGCGCTCTCCGCGGTCCACGACATGGAGATCGATCTCCTGCCGACCGACGGACAGGGTAGGGTCAGGGCCGAGGCAGTCACTGAGATGGTCACGGAACGGACCTTCCTGGTCAGCGTGATGTGGGTCAACAACGTCCTCGGT
>LJNP01000050.1 GCA_001303185.1 Parcubacteria bacterium SG8_24 | reverse complement strand
ATTTCCCGAAGGAGATGACGTGGCCGCCGGCCACCGGAATGTCGTCCCGCCCCACCCGATAGACCGGTGAGGCCACCTTGAGATCGTCCGAATCGCCGAGGGTGGCGACGCTCTGTGTCTTGAGCGGCTTGCGGAGCTTGAGTACTGCGACGTCGGCCTTGGTGTCCCGGAAGATCACGTCGGCGATACGCCGGCCTTTGGCGGTGATCTTCCAGCCCCGGCCGGCCAGCTCGCAGCGGCGCACGGTGAGGGTCTTGGCTCCCACCACGTTGTGGTCGGCGGTGAGGATGAGTCCGCTCCTGGAGATGACCACACCCGCGCCGTAACAGCCCTTCCTGTCGTTATGGATCTCGACAGTCAGGCGCACCATCTTCTTGAAAAGACGGCGCTGGGCTTCCGGTAGCTGCACGGACATGCCCTGACCTCCCTTATTTTAAGGAGCGCTTCGGCGCTCTCGCCTTATCGAACCGCTATCCTACGGCATAATCTATTACGGCACGAAACCCGCCAAATGTAAATGGGTCGACGGTCCGGTCGGACCGAAAAAGACCGCCGCCGCGGTCTTACGTCACTCCCGGTCGGGGACTGGGTCAACCGTGGCCTGCCGCCGGTTTACGGGACGGGACGGCGGACGGAGCGATGTCGCGGCGGCCCTTGAGGGCGTCGCTCAGCGTCACTTCATCGGCGTAATGCAGTTCGCTGCCCGGGGGCAGACCGCGCGCCAGTCGGGTGAGGCGCGCGCCGGATCGGTCCAGTAACCGCGTCAGGTAGAGGATGGTCGATTCGCCCTCGATAGTCGGATCGAAGGCCAGGATTATCTCGTCGGGCCGTTCCTGCCGTATCCGCTGTTGGAGTTCCCGCACGGTGAGTTCGTCCGGCGTGATGCCGTCTGCGGGCGACAGTACGCCTCCGAGGATGTGGTAGAGACCGTGATGCTCGCGCGTACTCTCCACCGCCAACAGGTCCTGTTCGTTGGCCACCACGCAGATGACGTTCCGTTCGCGGCGCGGGTCGGCGCAGATGACGCAGGGATCGGCCTCAGTATAGTTGCGGCAGACCGAACAGGTGGTCAGCTGGCCGTCGATAGCCTCGATGGCCTGAGAGAGCTGTTGGCGGTCCTCCCGGCTGCGCTTGAGCAGCGAGAAGACGAACCGTTCAGCGGTCTTCGGACCGACACCGGGCAGCATGCCGAACCGGTCGATCAGTTCCTCGATGGGTTTGGGGAATCTGGTCATGCCGTATCGCGCCAGTCCCTCAGCTCAAGCCGGGCAGGTTCAGCCCTCCCGTCTTCTTCATCTTCTCCACCATCTTGCGCTGAGCCTTCTTTACCGCGTCGTTGAAGGCGTCCTTCAGCCCCGATTCCAGTTTGGCCCTCTCCGATTCTCGGAGCAGTTCCGGGTCGACGGTCACGGCGGTCACGGCCTGGTTGCCGTCCATACTCACCTTGACCTTACCCCAGACCGCCGAACCCTCGACCTGTTCCTCGGCCAGGGAGGACTGCAGCTGTTTGGCCTTATCCCGCAGGTCCTTGTACTGCTTCAGTTTTGAGAACATAGGTTTGTCTGTCCTTAGGGTTAAGCGTTCAGAGCGGCGGCATGGCGGCTGCCTTGACCTTCTCCTGTCCGGCGGGTTCCTCCGTCGTGGCGGGTGCCGCCGCGGCCTGCCGTCGGGTCTCCAGGTTCTTGAAGTTGACCCGGGCCTCGTCGAAGAACAGGCGCACGATGCCGACCGGGCCGTTACGGTGTTTGGCCACGTGGATCTCCGCGATATGACGTTCGTCCAACGGTATCTCGTCGGTGTGGTAGTTCTTGTCGACCGCCTTGCGGTAGATGAACATGACCACGTCGGCGTCCTGCTCGATCGATCCCGATTCCCGCAGGTGCGACAGTTTGGGGATGGCCGGTTTGGACTGTTCCGTGACCCGGGAGAGCTGTGACAGGGCCAGGACAGGTATGTTCAGTTCGCGGGCGATACCTTTGAGGGCGCGGGTGATCTCCGCCACCTCCTGCGTCCGGTTATCCGAGTTCCGGCCGCCCCGCGATTCCATGAGCTGTAGATAGTCGATCACCAGCAGGCCCAGGCCGCGCTCGATCTGCAGGCGCCGCGCTTTGGTCCTGATCTCCATGATGTTGACGTTGGCCGTGTCGTCGATATAGATAGGGGCCTCGGACAGGTTGCCGAGGGCGTGGCCGATGCGTTGGAAATCGTTGTCGGAGCCGCCGTCGTCGAGACGCCCGGTGCGCATGCGCCACAGGTCGACGCCGGCCTCGGAACAGAGCATGCGGTCGACCAGCTGTTCCTTGGACATCTCGAGCGAGAACAGGCCGACCGGTATCTTGTGGTTGACCGCCGCCTGCCGGGCGATGTCCAGCGCCAGACTCGTCTTGCCGACCGACGGGCGGGCGGCGACGATCACCAGATCGGACCGCTGCAGTCCTCCGAGCAGGTTGTCGAGTTCCTTATAGCCGGTGGGGATGCCGCGCAGCTTGCCGCGCTCACGATGCAGTTCGTCGATCCGTTCGAAGGCGGCATCCAGGGCGTCCTTGATGGAAGTGAAGGAGGTCTTCAGGTATTTCTGCGACACGTTGAACAGCTGTTGTTCGGCCCGGTCCAGCACGTGGTCGACGTCTTCGGTCTCCTCGAAGGCCAGCTCCGTGATGTCGGAAGCGGCGCTGAGCAGACGGCGCAGGGTCGCCTTCTTCTGGATGATCGAGGCGTAATGCGTCACGTGGGCGGCTGTCGGCACCACCGTGGTCAGCTCCATCAGGTAGGCTCGCCCCCCCACCTGTTCAAGCAGGCTCTTCTCGTCGAGGCGGTTGCCGAGCGACAGCAGGTCGATCGGTTCCCGTTTGGAGAAGAGGTCGAGCATCGCCTGGTAGACGTCAGCGTGGGTCTGCCGATAGAAATCGTCCGGCCTGACCAGGTCGGCCACGCGGATGACGGCGTCCTTGTCGATCAGCAGGGCGCCCAGCAGCGACTGTTCAGCCTCTATGTTGTGTGGAGGTATGCGTTCTTTGGCCATAGGTCCGTACCTCACTTTACTCGATGGTCAGGCAAACGGCAACCTAGTGAAGTGGATGGAACGGTGGATGGAACGGTGGATAAATCGGTCGCCTCGCCGGCTTGAAAAATCCCCGCCATAGGCGGGGATTCAGGCCAGGTATTCGAGGATCGACCGGTGGAAGGCGGGAGAGACCAGGAAGTCGATATGGCGGAACGGCAGCACGACGTTCTCGGCTCCGTCGAGCGTCGAGCGTTCGGCGGGGCAGATGGTGTCGCGGCTGCCGGCGAAGGCCACGTACCTCGGTCCGTCCGGCAGGGGATCGGCGTGCAGGCTGGCCAGGAACCGGCTTTTCGGCATGAGTTGCCGTCCGGTCCGCGTGTAGAGCAGGGAGGGGAAGGCCAGCAGGGAGATGGTGGCACCCCGGAAGGGCGCCCCGACGGCGATGAATCGGGAGACCTGCCGGTCCAGACCGAGACGCTTGATGGCGTAGAGTGTCGCCACGCCGCCCATGCTGAAACCGATGATGTCGAGCCGGCCCGTTCCCGGACATTCCGACCTTATCAGCGAGACCGCTTCAGCGACACGTCGGGCGTACGCCTCGACGTCGCGCATGTTGCGGAAGCGAAAATCGATGGTGTACGGCCGGAAACCGGCCGCGCCATAGACCTTTCTGGCCACGACGAGCGGCATCGGCAGCAGGGAAAAACCGTTGACGATGAGCAGTGGTCGTCGGGTATCATCACCGGCGCCACTTCGGATGTTCTGGCGCAATTCGGTGCTCCTTCGCCTCGTGATGAGACCGCCGTTATAAAAAGTGCTGCGTCACGTTTCCGGCTGAGGCCGGAAACGTTTCATGCTATAATAATGATGATGAAAAGGAAAGGCAACCGCTACCGCTTGGCCGTCATGACGCTGATCGGCACCATCATCGGTGTCGGCATCTTCGGCGTACCCTATGCCATCAGCCGGGTAGGAGTGGTCGTGGCCCTGATCTATTTCGTCGTCCTGGGCGGCATCCAGCTGTTGCAGAGCCTGTTCTATGCGGAGGCCGCCATCGTCTGCGACGACAAGTTGCGCCTGATCGGTCTGGTCGGGCGCTATCTCGGGCCGCGGGCCCGGCATGTCGCCGCCGCCTCGACCGTCTTGGGTTTCTGGGGCGGGATGGTCGCTTATGTCGTCGTCGGCGGCTCCTTCCTGCACGTCCTGCTCGGCGACTTCATCGGCGGGGAACCTTTCCATTATCAGGTTGCCTGGGCGGTCATCGGTGCCGTGATCATCTTTTGGGGCTTGGATTTCGTGGCTAAGACCGATTTCTTCTCGACCGCGGCGTTGATCGTAGCCCTGTTGCTGATCTTCCTGCTGGGGGCACCGCACGTGCGTCCCGACAATCTGCAGCTCTTCTCGGCCCAGGACCTTTTCCTGCCCTATGGCGTCATCCTGTTCTCCCTGTCGGGGCTGGCGGCCGTACCGGAGATGGAGGATATCCTGGAGGGCAAACACCAGCGCTTTCGGCGTTCGGTGGTCGTCGGCTCCTTGATCGCCACGGTTCTCACCGCCACCTTCGGCTTTCTGGTCTACGGGGTGACCGGCGCGGCGACCACTGATGAGGCGGTGATCGGTCTGCAGAATATCCTCGGCGGGGGAGTGTCGTTCCTGGCCGCCGGCTTCGGGTTCCTGGCCGTAGCCACCTCGTACATGATCCTGGGGACCAACCTGCGCGCCTCGTTCGAATACGACTACAAGATGCACCCGCTGCCTTCTTGGCTCCTGGCCGTAGGCGTGCCGGCACTGCTCTTCCTCTTCGGTGCCAACAATTTCATCGGCATCATCGGTTTCACCGGCGCCGTCTTCGGCGGCATCACCGCCATCCTGGTGGCGCTGCTCTACATAAGGATAACCAAGCGGCACCTGCTCAAGAAAAAAGAGGCACTGGGCGTGCCGCTCGTCTGGGCCTACATATCCATCACCATGCTGGCTTTGGGGGCCCTCTATCAGATCGTGACCTCGTTGCTGGAGCGACTTTGAAACCGGAATGCTGTCAGGTCGGGTGGGGCAGCCCCCGTTTTTTGTTTCAGGCGGCGTCACGCCGTCGGCGGGCCAGGCTGACCACCTGGCGCAGCAGCATGGCTACGGTCACCGGTCCGACGCCGCCGGGTACGGGCGTAAGATGTCCGGCGACCTCTTTCGCCGTATCATGATCGACGTCACCCGTCAGGTTCCCGCCCACCCGGCTCGTTCCGACATCGATCACGACGCATCCCGGCTTCAGCCAATCGCCTATGATCCAGGAAGGGCGGCCGGCGGCCACGATCAGCAGGTCGGCTTCTCGGACCGCCTCGACGATCCGAGCCTCGTTTTCGGCCGCCTTAAGGAACCCGGCCGTGCTGCCGGCCGAGGTGAGCAACCTCTCCAGCGGCCGGTAGAAGGTCTCGCTGTTGGCGATGACCAGGGCGGTCTTGCCGGACAGGTCGACTCCGGTCGACCGCAACAGTTCCATCATCACCGCGGCCAGGACCGGGGCCGGTCCCCGGCCGACCAGGAATTTTTCGACGTTCTGCGGGTGGAAGCCGTCGGCATCCTTCTCCGGGTCCAGTTCTTCGACGATCTTCGTTTCGTCCAGCTCTCCCGGCAGCGGCAGCTGGATGATGATGCCGTCCGTCTCCGGATCCGTGTTGAGGCGACGGACCGTCTCCAGTACGGTCGGTTCGTCGGTCCGCTCCGGCAGCGCCAGCCTTTCGAACCGGATGCCGACCCGGGCGCAGGCCCGGCCCTTGAGCCGGACATAGAGATGCGAAGCCGGATCGTCGCCGACCAGGATAGCGGCCAGGCCCGGCACGAAGCCCAAGCCGGCGACCTCCTGGGCCACTTCTTCGAGTATCCTGTCGGCTATCGCCTTGCCGTCGATGATCTGGGCAGCCATCTTACAGTTCAGTCGTTTATCGTCAGGACGTATTCCGGGTAGAGCGGCCGGTCCGCGGTCAGTTCTCTGACTTCTCCGGCCACTTCGTCCCGGACCGTCTCGCTCCGGGGATCCTTGAGGATACGGACAACGAGTCCGGCGATCTTCTCCATCTCCGCTTCACCGAAGCCGCGAGTGGTCAGGGCCGGCGTCCCCAGCCGCAGTCCTGAGGGGTCGCGTGGCTTCCTGGTGTCGAAGGGAATCAGGTTCTTGTTGACGTAGATTCTGGCCCGGTCGAGCGCTGTCTCCGCCTCCCGCCCCGCGGTTCCCAGGGGCGTGACATCGATCAGTACCTGATGGTTCTCGGTCCCTCCGGTGATCACCCGGATTCCCTGATCGGCCAGGACCGCAGCCAGACGCGCGGCGTTACGCAGCACCTGTCTTTGGTATTCGGCGAAATCTGGCTGTAGGGCCTCCTGAAAAGCGACGGCTTTGGCGGCGATGCAGTGTTCGAGCGGTCCGCCCTGCATGCCGGGGAAGACGGCGGAATCGATGCGGGCAGCCAGGTCGCGTTTCTCCTGCGGCCGCAGCCGGTCGGCCTGGCGGCAGAGGATCATGGCGCCGCGCGGACCGCGCAGGGTCTTGTGGGTGGTGGTGGTGATGACATCGGCGTGCGGTACCGGATCGGGATGTACCCGGCCGGCCACCAGACCGGCGAAGTGGGCCATGTCGACCAGCAGGTAGGCGCCGACCTCGTCGGCGATTCGGCGGAAGCCGGCGAAATCCAGCGTCCGCGGATAGGCGGTGTATCCGGCGACGATGACGCGGGGTTTCTCCCTGAGGGCGATCTCCCGCACCTGGTCCAGGTCGACCAGTTCGGTGTCCTGCCCCACTCCGTAATGGACGAAACGGAACAGTCGTCCCGAGAAGTTGACCGGACTACCGTGCGTCAGGTGGCCGCCGTGGGCCAGATCCATGGCCAGGATGGTGTCTCCGGGTTCGGCCAGTGTCAGGTAGGCCGCCAGGTTGGCCGGCGAACCGGCGTGCGGCTGGACATTGGCGTGTTCCGCTCCAAACAGCTTCTGGGCCCGCTCGATGGCTAGGTTCTCGATGGTGTCGATATGCTCATTACCGCCGTAGTACCGCTTGCCCGGATAGCCTTCCGAATACTTGTTGGTGAGCGGCGAACCGAGCGCTTCCAGAACCGCCGGAGAGACGATGTTCTCCGAGGCGATCATCTCCAGTCCCTGCCGCTGCCGGTCGATCTCACGGTCGATGGCCGCGGCTGTCTCGGGGTCGGTCTGATGGAGTCGTCTCATGACCATAATCGGTTGGATTATCTATTAGGGCGGTATTTTATCCGTCGGTTGGATTATAGAAAAAAGCCCGCGGCTTGGACAGCGGCAGGCTAATTCACGAAACCCGTGATGATCAGATAGCGGTCGGAGGGAGGCTTGTTCTTGATGCCGACCATCAGGCGATCCTGGTTGACGAGACGAATCTTGGCTCCGGCCGAGACGCCGCGTACCAGCGTCGGCAGTAGCTTGGTAACCTCCCCGGTGAACAGCGCCTGTTCCGTCCCGGTGGGCGGGCTGAGCGAGAGGGACAGGACATAATCCTCCTTCAGTCCGCTGCCGGGGAAGACCGCCAAGTAGACCTTGGCCGTGGTGTCGTTGCGGACGTAGAGGGCCATGCGACCTCCTCAATCCAGGAGCGGCCAGAACTGGAAGACCACTTCCTGGGTATCCGTGCGGCGACCCATCCGGAATTCGACCGGACGGCTGTTGTGTCCGCTGAACTCGAACTGGAGCTTGTTGTCGGTGTCGATACAGGAGCGCACCGCACCGTTCACCGGGAAACTGGCGAATTGGCCCGGGGGGATAGTCAGCCCGCCGATCTGCGGGTCGTCATGGAGGCTGATCATCAGGGAACCGTGCTCGGCGCAGACTTTCAGGTGGAGCGCCCAGGTGGCATGGTTCTCGAAATACAGCTTCTTTTCGTTCATGTCGCACCTCTTCCGGTGTCAAAGGGCTACTTCTGCAACGTATCAGTTGGGGCGGCTAAGGCGCAAATACCGGACGGATATCGATTCGACCCTTTCGGTTAAATCCTGAAGTGAAGCTAAAGACCGCCTTGTAGGCGGTCTGGATCATGTCAGATTTCATCGGTTGAATTGATGCCTATCTCAATTTTTTCACCATGTACGTCCCCTGGAGCCGGTAACCGAGCTTGCGGTAATAGCCGCGGACGCCGACGCCGGAGATCACCGTCATCCTGCGGTATCCGGCCTCGCGGGCGATCCGTTCGGCCGTCAGCATCAGACGGCGGCCCAGCCCCTTGTGCTGGGCCGCTTTGGGGTCACGTGTGTTGATCGGCACCAGGTGACCGTAGGTGTGCAGTTCACGGATGAAAGCCGTGTCGCGTATCTCCGGTATCCTGTCCCAAAGCCCTTTCGTGTCGTCGGACGGTTTGCGGGACGGCAGACGCAAGCGGCAGAAGGCGAAGACCGCCCGGCGTCGATAATCCTCGAAACTCAGGAAATGCTCTTGACCTCCCGAAGCGGCATAGACGTCGTCGAACAGATGCGGAGTGGCGCGTATCAGTCGGAGATCCGTCTTGGCGGCCCGACCCACCTCACGGCAGCGCAGGCAGTTGCAGGCCAGCCCCCGTTCCGTCATCTCGGTCTGGATCACCTGACGGAGGTTGGTGGTGTGGTTGCCGGCCCGGATGGAGGTCGAGGGTATGTCGCGGATCAGTCGGGAGATGCGGCAGTAGCGCGGCACTTCCGTCTTGGCCCGGATGAGCGTCTCGATGAGCCGGCTGGTCGGATAGGGTCGGTACTTGCCCTGTCGCCACCAGTCATGGAGCGGCGATCCCTCGATCACCGTGCAGGGGTAGATCTTGATCATGTCCGGACGGAATCCGGGGTCGTCGAATATCCTGCGGAGATCCCGCAGGTCGGAGGCCGGCGTGGCTCCGGGCAGCTGCGGCATCAGGTGGAAGTCGGTCTTGTAGCCCGCGTCCTTGAGGAGCCGCGTCGCGCGCCTGACCTCGTCGGTCCCGTGGCCGCGCCGGACGCGCTCCAGCACCGCGTCATCGACTGACTGCACCCCGAGTTCGATACGGGTGCAGCCCAGCTCGCGCAGACGGACGATCTCTTCCGGGGTGATCCAGTCCGGTCGGGT
>LJNP01000049.1 GCA_001303185.1 Parcubacteria bacterium SG8_24 | reverse complement strand
GTATATTCGGAACAGCTCGGCCAATACTTGCAGAACCGTCGGTTGAGGAGCCGACTGATCAGTCCGTGATCCGGTGAGATGGTGTACTGATAGAGCCTGATGAGCCACAGTACCGGCCACCGCGACATCCGACGCCAGAGATGACCTACACCTTTGGGGCGCATACCAGGCGGGCCTGACGCAACAGACGGCCCATCAGGACCTTTATCTCAGCCTGACTCAGGTCGACCGTACCGGAACGGGCCATGAAAGCGATATCGTACCCGGAGGCGACCTCAGGCAGGAGCTCCCGCATCGCCTGTCTCATCCGGCGCTTGATCCGGTTCCGCACCACCGCCTTTTTCGAGACCTTGGCACTGACCACGAAACCGACCCGGGTCACCTCCAGTCCGTTGCGTCCGGCCTTCATGCCGAGCGCCTTGGAACCGAAAGACCGTCCCTTGGAGAAGAGCCTGGCGAAATCCTTCTTGGCGGTAAGTCGATGGGGTCTGGACAGCATAGGCGTTCGTCCGGAAACCGCGTCATTCCGACCGACGATCGGTCCCAGCCCGGCCTCAATGAAAAATCCCGTATGCGGTCATGATATCACACCGCTACGGGACCTTTATGCGGAATCAGGACTGTCAGACGGCGAGTCTGGTCCTTTTCTTGGCTCTCCGGCGTTTCAGTACGTTACGACCGCCCGGTGAACTCATCCTTGACCGGAATCCATGGGTCTTCTTCCGTTTCCGGTTCTTCGGCTGATAGGTCCTTTTAGGCATAAAATCGGTCTTCAGGGTGATTCTGGGACAGTTTGGCATGAATCACGGAATATATCAAGGTCCATCCGGCCGGCCGATGAAGGCGTCGCCGGCAATGTTCGCCGTTGGTACCGTCGTCGGGTTGACAGTACCTGCTGACCTTGCATCCGGAAGAAGGTATCATGTCTCCGAAACCTCTTGTCTTTTGCCGCGATTTTTGTACACAATTCATGCACAGCATATCAACAAAGAGAGGGTTTCCAAACAACCGTCCCTGAAGTAAACTGGATGACGTTGTTACCTAAATGACGATGTTGGATCATATGACCAACCATGAACTCTGGCAAGCCGCTTTGGGAGAACTCGAACTCACGTTGAGTAAAGCCAATTTCACGACGTGGTTCAAAAACACTTTCGTATCTTCCAGCGACGGCAAGAGCGTGGTCATCAGTGTACCCAACACCTTCACCAAGGCCTGGTTGGAAAGGAAGTACAACACCGCGATCCTGAAATCGCTGCAGAACGTCACTGACAATTCCATCAAAGAGATCGTCTACCGCGTCGATGTCCGGCCGCAGACGAAACCGCCGACGCAGCAGACCATAGAATCAGCCACCGAAGAGGGGGCGCAGGCCAAGTCTGTAGCCGCTGCCCTCACCGACACCGCCACTCTCTCTCCCGGAAAGAGAGATAAGATCAGCGACAGCAAACTCAACCCGAACTATACGTTCGCGAATTTCGTCGTGGGCAAGGGAAGTGAGTTGGCTCATGCCGCAGCCGGTGCCGTAGCCCAGCACCCCGGGCAGAAATACAACCCACTGTTCATCTATGGAGGCGTCGGACTCGGCAAGACCCACCTGCTGCAGGCGATCGGCAACGAGATGATCAGTAACCTGCAGAACGCCAGGGTCCTTTACGTCACCTGCGAACGGTTCACTAACGAGTTCATCCACGCGGTCAAGAACGGCAGGGGCAAGGAGTTCAAGGACACCTACCGTAATGTGGACCTGCTGCTGATAGACGACATCCAGTTCCTCACCGGCAAGGACGGCACGCAGGAGGAGTTCTTCCATACCTTCAACACGCTGCATCAGGCCAACAAGCAGGTGGTACTCACCTCCGACCGTCCGCCCAAGCAGATTCCGGCTCTCGAACACCGGCTGATCTCGCGTTTCGAGTGGGGCATGATGACCGACATCTCCAGTCCTGATTTCGAGACCCGGGTGGCTATCCTGGAATCGAAATGCAAGGAACGCAACTACGAACTCGATCCGGAGATACTGCGTTACGTCGCCACGGTCATCCAGTCGAACGTCCGGGAACTCGAAGGGGCCCTCAACAAGATCGTCGCCTTCAACCAATTCAAGAACACCAAACCGACGCTGGAGAACGCCAAGTCGCTGCTCTCGAGTTTCGGTCCGGCCCAGGTCAGGAAGAACGTGACGCCCAAGCAGATCATCCAGTCGGTGGCTTCCTATTATGACGTCTCCGTGGAGGATATGCTGGGCAAATGCCGTGAAAAACGGCTGGCCTTCCCGCGGCAGGTGATCATGTACCTGATGAGGAAGGAGATCAGCGCGTCCTACCCGACCATCGGCAACGAACTGGGCGGACGCGACCATACCACGGCGATGCATGCCTACGACAAGATCGGCCGTGAACTGGAGAATAACCCCAAATTCCGGCAGGATCTCGACCTGATCAAGCAACGGATGTACAACACCTGAACCGGCCGAATGTGGATGCACTGGGCATAAGCTGCTGTTGATATCCAGATAACCCGTGCAGACATCGCGGAAAACACCGAACGGTTATCCGTACCTTTTCCACCTAATCCGAGAGGCGCCGTTTTCCTTCCACCGTCTGTCCCGTCCGGTTCCCATTCCTTACACAGCGTATCCGGATAAAAATTCCTCTCAGCAGAGGAATTTTTCACTCTTTTCCACTCCATCCACCTGCTTACCGTCTCCACCTCCGTATTTATAAATACTTAACTTGATTGAAGATGAAGTTCTCGTGCACCCAAGAGAATCTGCACCAGGGGCTGTCTGTCGTCAGTCACATCGCCAACAAGAACATCAACCTTCCGGTGTTGGGTAATGTACTGATCAAGAGCGACGACAAGATGCTGCGGTTCATGACCACCAATCTGGAGATCGCCGTGAGCTGTACGGTCCGGGGCAAGATGGAAGAATCGGGTGAATTCACCGTACCCTCCAAGCTGTTCTCCGATTACATCAGTCTGCTGCCTAAGGAACGGGTGGATGTAGAACAGGTCGACGATACCATCGTCGTCTCCTGCGGTACCTATCAGACCAGACTCAACGGCATCAGTTCCTCGGAGTTCCCCCTGATACCCTCCATAGAACGGAACCGCAAGTTCTCGGTACGGGTCAGCGACCTGCGCCGTTCGATCGGTCAGGTGCTGTTCGCCGTGGCGCCGAACGAGTCACGTCCGGAGATCAGCGGGGTGCTTTTCAGGTTCGTGCCCCGGGAGGACGGGATGGAGTTGGTCCTGGCGGCCACCGACAGTTACCGGCTGGCGGAGAAGATGGTACCGGTACATCGGGAAGGCAGCACTGACATCGATGAACCGGTTTCGGTGATCGTGCCATCGCGGACCGTAGCCGAACTGACCCGTATCTTGAGCATCTTCAAGGACGCCATCGGTGATGCGGAATACCTTGAGATCTTCATAGCCGACAATCAGGTACTCTTCGCCTACGGGAGCGTGGAGATAGTCTCCAGGACCATCGAGGGCAAGTATCCCGATTACCGGCAGCTGGTACCGGATAGGTTCGAGACCGAAGTGTCCGTCCCTAAGGGAGATATGATCAGGGCGGTCAAGACTACCAGTCTGTTCACCAAATCCGGCCTGAATGACGTCCATCTAAACTTCAACCCCGAGACTCCGATCCGGATCAGTGCCACCAATTCCCAGACCGGCGAGCATAACGCCGAGATAGACGGATCGGTCCAGGGCCGGGAGAACGACATCACGGTCAACTACCGGTATCTGCTCGATGGGATGAACAATATCGAGTCGGATCGGGTGGACGTACAGCTGATAGACGGGACGAGCCCTTGCCTGTTGAGGCCGAGCGGGGAAGGGCCTAAGGATTATCTCTATATCGTCATGCCTATCAGGCAATGATGCAGTGCCGGAATGGATATCAAAGAGCGCGGTCTTGCCGCGCTCTTTCGGTATCTCTTGATCTTTTGGCCTGGTCCCGGTCCGTCCGGGACTGTCTCAGTATATGTAGATCGGTATGCCTTCCTCACGGATTTCACCTCCGGTCAGTTCGGCCTCGACCCGCAGTTCATAACGTCCTGACGGCGGGGCATCCTGCCATTGGATCAGCATGTTCGGCAGCACCGGATCGTGGATCGAGCCGATCGGGTGGCGGATACCGTCAGGACTGACGGCGATCAGGGACAGGGTGCGGATGCTCTGCGGATCGTCGATACGGAAACGGACCTGGAACGGGAAGCCGGCCGACGCGGAGATGTTCTGTCCGTTCCAGGGCGCGGACCACTGCACCCCCAACGGTCCGGGCGGGGCGGTCAGGTTGACCGTGATGGTCGTCTCTCCCCGGTTACCGACGTCGTCATAGGCAGCCACCGTCAGCTGGTGGAATCCCTTGCCGTACCGGTTCGGTACGGTCACCGAACCTCCGTGGGGCCAGCCGGTCTTGGTCTCGATGATTTCACCGTCCATCAGGTATTCGACCTTGGCTACGCCTCTCCGGGCTTCGGCCCGGATGTCGGCCAGGAAGGATCTTTCCGCTATCTCGCTCCCCTCCTGGAGGTTGAGCAGGGTGACGGTCGGCAGATTCTCCGGGATATGGACGTCGTCGTATTCGGTCGGCGGCGGTTCGGACGAGAAACCCTGACCTTCCGACCAGGCGGCGATCGCTTCTTCCCACAGCCCGAACTGGGGATCGGTCGTCGGGTCGTCCGGTATCGGACCTCGCGGATCGTCCTTGTCGACGAAGAAGAGAATGGAATGAGGCTGGCCGAAACCGCGTTCCTCGACGTATTCCTCGGGAGTGTATTCGGTGGCGAGCTTGCCGGAGATTACATCGACCCTGACCTTGGCTTGGGCGTTGCGTTCCCCGTCAAGTATCGGCTTGCCGGTCACGATCGGTTCCGGCGCGGTGAATTCCCGGAATAGCTGACCTTCGAGAGCCGCCCTCATGAAGGTGTTCCAGATAGGGGCAGCGACCGTGCCGCCGGCGGCGCCCAGCTTCATCTCCGAACCGTCGGCGTTACCGACCCAGACGCCGCTGACCAGCGTCGGGGTGTAACCGATGGTCCAGGCGTCCTTATAGCCGTTGGTGGTCCCGGTCTTGGCCGCCACCGGTCGGCCGCCCAGGGTCAGGTAATTATGTTCGCCGAAAGCGAAGGCCCGGGCGTCGTTGTCCGACAGGATGGCGTTGATGTTCCGGGCCGTTTCTTTCTCCATGACCTTTTTGGCCGATACGGCCTCCTCCGCCTCGTACATCACGTTACCGTCCCGGTCTTCGACCCGCAGCAGGGCGCGAGGCTGACGTACCGACCCCTCGTTGGCGAAAGCGCTGAAGGCGGCGATATGTTCGAGTGGTTTGACTTCACCGCCTCCCAGGACCAGGGACAGGCCGAAACGGCTGCGGTCGTCGAAGGTCGTGTAGCCGAACGGCCGGGAGAAATCCAGGAAGGTGTCCACTCCGGCCAGATAGAGCATCTTGACCGCCGGAATGTTGAGCGAGCCGGCCAGGGCCTGGCGGACGGTGACTGCGCCGTGTTCGATCAGGTCGTAGTTCCTGGGTCGGTAACTCTGTGAGGTGCGGGAGAATTGTGTCTCCACGTCGTAGAGCACCGTATCCGGCGTATAGCCTTTCTCGAAGGCCGCGGCATAGACCATCGGCTTGATCGAAGATCCCGGCTGGCGCAGGCCGAGTATGGCGTTGAACTTACCGTCTATCTCGTCGTCGAAGTAATCGGCTGAACCGACCATCGACAGGATATCGCCGGTCTGCGGATCCAGGGCCAGCTGGGCCGCTGTGCTGCCCTCGAAGTCCTGGATCCGTTCCAGGTTGGCGGCGATCGCCTCCTCGGCCGCGGTCTGCAGATCCATGTCGAGCGTGGTGATCACCCTGAGTCCGCCGCGTTCGACCAGCTGTTCGCCGTATTCGTCGGCCAGAAGCTCCCGGACGTAGAAGACGAAATGCGGGGCGGCGATCGTCTCCCTCCGGGGCTGGACCTGGGAGACGACATCCACCTCCTTGGCCGCGGCCGCCTCCTCCTCGGTGATGTAACCCTCGGCGGCCATGATGTCGATGATGGAACGGGTCCGCGCCGCCAGCTCGTCGCGATGACTGCCGTACGGCGAATAGTAGGTGGTGGCCTTGGGCAGGGAGGCCAGCATGGCGCTCTCTTCGATCGTCAGGTCTTGGGCGCCCTTGCCGAAGAACGACTGGGCGGCTGACTCGATGCCGTAAGTCACCGATCCGTACGGTATCTCGTTGAGGTACAGCTTCAGTATCTGGTCCTTGTCGAACCGCCGTTCGATCTCGATGGAGAGCACCAACTCCTTGAGTTTCCTGATGTAGGTCTTCTCCGGTGAGAGGATGGAGTTCTTGACGAACTGCTGGGTGATGGTCGAACCGCCCTGGCCGCGTCCGCCGCGCAGCAGGTTCTTGAGGAAGGCCCGGATGAAACCTCGCAGTGAGAAGCCCTTATGCTGGTAGAAGTCCTTGTCCTCCGCCGCGATGGTGGCATGGATGACATGGGGTGATATCTCGTCGAGGTCGACCACAGTACGTTTCTCCTCGCCATGTACCTCATAGAGGACGTGTTCGCCGGTCCGGTCGAATATCTTGGTGGTCTGGGCGATGCTGCGCTGGGAGATGTTGTCCGGGTCGGGCAGGTCCCCGGCGACCCAGATGAACAGGCCGATGAAGCAGAGTGTGCCGGCCAGGAAGAGGGCCGCCAGGATGATGGCGGCATAGGTGAGGATGTCCTTGGGGCGCCGGCGCGGACCCCGTCTGCCTGACGGACCTCGACTACCCCGTCCTTTCAGCCGGCCCAGCAGCCGTCGCAGCAGACCGGTCTGGGGATGCCGGTCGACGTTCTGGGTGATGGTGAATTTCCTGATTGGTGGCGTGGTCACATGGGGCCTGATTAGCGGCTTTCTTCAAGCCTGTCGTAAACTGCCTTAACATAGCTAAAAAAGAGGGAACCTTCAAGTCCGCCTCTCTTCTCGGGTTTCAGCGGCCGCCCGCCCCGGCCGCTGCCAGGTGGGCGGCACCGATGGCGTTGGCCCGTTCGCCGAGCCGGGAGCTGATGACCGGGGTGTCCTTGAGCGCCGGATAGATCAGTTGACGCCGGAGTTCCCGCCGGAACGAGGCGAACAGAGGGGCGGTACGGGACAGGCCGCCGCCGATGATGATGGCGTCAGGATTGAAGGCGTGGATGATATTGGCGAAACCGACAGCCAGGGAGTAGGCGGCGAGTTCGAGCGTCTCGCGGGCGGCGCGGTCCCGGAGGGCGCGACGGACGATATCGGAAGGCCGGAGCGACCGACCGGTCGCTTCCCGGTATCGGTTGACCATACCGGTGCCGGAGGAGAACGATTCGAAATGACCGTCGCGTCCGCAGCCGCAAGTCCCTTCAGTGCACAGGCCGATGACGGTGTGTCCGATCTCTCCGGCTGTGTTGTCGCGGCCCCGGTAGACCTCCCGATCGATCACCAGCCCCCCGCCGATACCCGTGCCGAGCGTGACGCCGAAGACGGTATCGCATCTCTTGCCGGCGCCGTGGATCGCCTCGCCGAGCGTGAAGCAATGGGCGTCGTTGTCGGCGACACATCGCCTCGAGAAACTGCGGCTCAGGTGCCGGACGATCGGTATCTTGCGGAAGCTCTTCGGGAAATTAGGACCTTCGACGAAGATACCTTTCCTGAAATCGACCTGTCCGGCCAGACCGAGACCGATCGCCTTGACCTTCCGGTCGTCGATCCGACGGATCGCTTCCTCGATATTCTCCAGTATGCGGCGGGCGCCGCGACGGGTCTCGGTCGGCACTCGGGCGTCCCGGACGATCCGGCCGGTCGGCGTGACCAGCGCGGCGTAGATCTTGGTCGCTCCCACATCCACCCCGATGACGTTCCTGTCTTTGGTCATAGCGGTTTTTTGGCTCAATTACCCTTGAAGTATAGCAGACTGAGGGATTGCGCCAAACGTGCGTAAATGGTACAAATAGTCCGCTTCCGTCTTGACGCGGCCCGGTAGCCAAGTGGTAAGGCAGAGGTCTGCAAAACCTTTATTCGCGGGTTCGATTCCCGCCCGGGCCTCCACCAAGAATCATCCCGCTCAGGGATGTTTTTTGCCGAAAGGGGTCATTTTAAGCGGCATCGAACGGGCGCGAGAGACGGTTTTTTCGCCTCATTTCCGGTAATCCCAGGAGGCGTCATCTGTGGTATGCTGTGATAGCTATGGCTAAGGGGAAAAAGAGATTGATGATAGTCGACGGCCACGCCTTGCTGCATCGGGCTTGGCACGCCTTGCCGCCTCTGAGTACCAAGGACGGCACGATCATCTCCGGCGCTTACGGGTTCACCATGATCCTGCTTAAGGCGCTGAAGGACCTGGAACCGTCGCATGTGGCGGTGACTTTCGATCTGGCCGGACCGACTTTCCGGCACGAGGAATACGAGGAATACAAGGCGACCCGCGAGAAGAAACCGGACGAGCTCTATCAGCAGGTCGGCTATATCGAGGAGATACTGTCGGCGATGGACATCCCGGTCTATACGGCCGAAGGTTTCGAGGCGGATGACGTTATCGGCACCCTGACCAAGCAGGCGCAGGAACGGGACCGGGAACTGGAGAGCGTCGTGGTGACCGGCGATCTCGATACCCTGCAGCTCGTCGACCGCCGGACCAAGGTCTACACCTTGCGTAAGGGAATGAGCGATACCGTCGTTTATGACGAGTCGGCGGTCCGGGAACGTTACGGATTGCGTCCGGATCAGCTGCGTGACTACAAGGCCCTGCGCGGCGATCCCTCGGACAACATCCCGGGCGTCAAGGGTATCGGCGAGAAGACGGCCCTGGAGCTGCTCCGGCAGTTCGGCGATCTGGACGGTCTGTACCAGGCGATCGATCGGGACAGCCAGAAGGCCCGCGACCTGAAGGGATCGGTGCGGCAGAAGCTGGTCGACCACAAGGACGACGCTCTTCAGGCCCAGGATCTCTGTACCATCAGGCGTAATCTGGAGCTGCCCTTCTCCCTGAAGGAGGCCGAGTTCGTCGCTCCGACCCAGGAGAAGGTGCGGCCGGTCTTCGAGAAGTATCAGTTCATGAAGCTGCTGACGCAGTTGCCGGAAGGCGAGGGTTCTGGAGAAGATG
>LJNP01000048.1 GCA_001303185.1 Parcubacteria bacterium SG8_24 | reverse complement strand
GGCCGTGGCCGGATCGGGCATCGTCATGGCCAACAATTCGGTACTCGACTACTACGCCACCACCCCGCCGGACGAACTGGGGCTCCGGACCTTCAATGAACCCACCTGGCTTCCCGTCGACGAGAGTTGGCGTGAACTGTGATCTATCCTCTCCGTGTCGCTATCCACCTACAACCCGAGAAGCATCGACCGGACGGCCCGTGACCGCGGGCTGGCCCTGATCTCCACCACCGTCGTCATGACGGTCGCCTTCAGCCTGGCCGTGAGCCTGATCAGCTTCATGCTTACCAGCCGTCAGGCCGCCGTCAGGTTCGAAGCCAAGATCAACTCCCTGCAGGAAGCCGAGGCCGGCATCCAGAAAGCGCTGTTCTGCCTCAATACCGACACCGGCGCCCCCTGCGGCGGTACCTTCGGCACGGGCTACGTCGGCGAAAGCGACCACTCCTTCAACGGCGGGGAGTTCACGGTGACCGTCACCGGGACCGGCGATCGCCGCCTCATCACTTCCACCGGCTCCGCCATGCCGGGGCAGAAGACGACCGTCATGGCGGAAGCGGTCATGGCCACGCAACCCTACACCGAGACCCATTTCGATTTCGCCCTGCTGGTGACGGATCAGGTGGGGCTCGACAACAACGCCGTGGTCGATAACGGCCCGATCCATTCGGCCGCTGACGTGGAATGCGGCAACAACGTCGACATCCTATCCGATGTCATCGTCTCCAAGATAGGCGGGCGCATCTACAACTGCGACATCGGCGGTGATGCCCATGCCGATGAGCTCAACAAGGTCGATGCCGGCGGCGACTGCTATTGGCGTACTGACTTCATAAACACCGCCTGCGGCGGCACGGTCTACCCCGACGAACCGACGCCGCCGCCGCCGGCCCTGCCGACCTTTGACCTCGATTTCTGGCGCAGCGAGGCCCTGCTGGGCGGCACGATCTCGGGCGACTACTACCCGGCGGACGGCGAGTCGCTCGGCCCGGTGGTCATCGACGGCAAGCTGATCCTGGACAACAATGTGGACGTCATCATGACCGGGCCGATCTGGGTGATGGATGAGTTCGAGATGGTCAACAACGCCACCATCACCCTGGACCCGTCTTTCGGCGAGATGAGTTCGGTCATCTTCGCCGACCATCCGACCGAGAACCTAGGCCGCATCAAGATCGACAACAACGCCCAGCTCAACGGCAGCGGCCAGCCGGGCAGCTATATCCTGATGGTCAGCACCATGGCCGATGACACGGCGATCGAGGTCAAGAACAACGCCGCCGGGGCGGTCTTCCTGGCGCTCGAAGGCGGGGTCAAGATCGACAACAACGCCAGCCTGGTCGCCGTGGCCGGAAGGAAGGTCTTCATGAAGAACAACGCCGAGATAACCTATGACCCCGATTCACTGCCCCAAGGCCTGACCCTACAGACTGCCGGCGGATCAGGTTACTGGGAACTGATTCCGGGGACCTGGAGAGAAATTTGATCTTAGCCCATCGGAAACATGCCGCGACGCAGCAAGAACCTAATCCACCGTCACCAGACCGGACGAGATCACGGGCTGACGCTCATCTCGACTACGGTGATCATGACCGTGGCCTTCGCCTTGGGAGTGAGCCTGATCAGCTACATGCTCTCCAGCCGCCGTGCCGCCCATAAGTTCGAGGTCCAGATCAACACCCTGCAGTACGCCGAGGCCGGCATCCAGAAGGCGCTCTACTGCCTCAATGCCGACACCGGCACCAATTGCGGCGGCACTTACGGGCATAACTACGCCGGAGAGAGCCATCACCCCTTCAACGACGGCGAGTTCACCGTGACGCTCACCGGGACCGATGACGACCGCGTGATCACCTCGACCGGCTGGGGCGCGCTCGGACAGAAGACCACGGTCAAGGCGGCGGCCCGCTTCGCCATCCCGCCGATCCGCGACACCTATTTCGACTATTCGCTCATGGTCATCGATGACGTGACCCTGGACAACGAAGCGGTGATCGACAGCGGACCGATCTATTCGGACACCGACGTCGAATGTCTCCCCCAGACCGACATCCGCTCCGACGTCTACGTCTCCAAGCCCGGCGGCCGCATCTACAAATGCACCATCGACGGTGAAGCCCATGCCGACGATCTCGACTCGGTGACCGCCTCCGGCGACTGCTACTGGCTGACCCAGTTCAAGAACTCCAGCTGCGCCGGCACTGTCTACCCCAATGAACCGACGCCCCCGGCCCAACCGCTGCCTACCTTCGACCTCGACCTCTGGCGGGCCGAAGCGCTCTACGGCGGCACCATCACCGGCGACTACTCCGCGCCGGACGGCTCCTCGCTCGGACCGGTCCAGATAACCGGTGACCTGGAGGTGGAAGGCGGCGCCTTCGTCAACATGACCGGACCGATCTGGGTGATGGGCGACATCCACTTCGAGGAGAACTCCGGCATCACCCTGGACCCGTCCTTCGGCGAACTGAGTTCGGTCCTCTTCTCCGACCACCCCACCCTGAACCAGGGCCGGATCATCATCGACAACAACGTCGTCATCGACGGCAGCGGCACGCCGGGCAGCTACATCCTGGTATTGAGCACCATGGCCGACCCCGACGCCATCGACGTCAGCAACAACACCACCGGAGCGATCTTCTACGCCCCGGCCGGCGGGGTCACCGTCAACAACAACGCCAGCTGCGCCGCCGTGGCCGGCCTTGAAGTGACGGTGCGGAACAACGCCGAGCTGCTCTACGGGGACCTCGGCCTGCCGGGCGAACTGGCGCTGCAGACCCTGACCAGCGAGGGTTTCTGGGACCTGGTCAGCGGCACCTGGCGCGAACTGTGACCCGTCCAACAAGTCTGACCGGATTATGTCCAGATTTTTCCACTATCGTCGTTCCCGGGGCTTCACCCTGTTCTACTCGGCCTCGCTCATCCTGATCATCTTCCTGATGGTCTTCGGCCTGACCCAGTACCTGCTGATGACCCGCCGCGGCAAAGTGACCTACAGTACGGGCATCGGCGCCCTGCAGGCGGCCGAGGCCGGCATCCAGAAGGCGCTCTACTGCCTGAACGCCACCGAAGGCACCCACTGCGGCGGCACCTACGGCATCAACTACGTCGGCGAGACCGACGTGGAGATAGAGAGCGGGGTCTTCAACACCACGGTCACGGGCAGCGGCACCTCGAGGCAGATCGAGTCGACCGGGACCACCTATGGCGGCCACCTGGTGAAGCTCGTCGCCGAGACGACTTCGGTACCGCCGACCGATGAGATGTCTTTAGGCTACGCCCTGCAGTCCGGCGACGGCGGCGCCTACCTGATGAACGGTTCCGTCGTCAACGGCACGCTCTACGCCAACGGCGACGTCAGCTGTCAGACGACCCAGGCGGTGGTCGACGGCGACATCTATGTGGCCAAAACCGGCGGAAGCATCGATAGCTGCCAGATCAATTACCAGGGCTACGCCGACATCATCATTAATTCAGAATTGGGCGGCGACGCCTATTACCGCAACGATCCGGCCGACATCGCCGGGACCACGGTCGGCGGTGCCAAATACCCATCGAGCACCACCCCTGCCGTGGAGGAACTGCCGACCCCCGACCTCGACTTCTGGCGGGCCTCAGCCGCGGCCGGAGGCACGATCAGCGGCGATTACAACGCCGCGGACGGCGAGTCGCTCGGACCGGTCAAGATCGACGGGAACCTCACCTTCACCAACAACGCCACCGTCACCGTCACCGGCCCGATCTGGGTGGCCGGGAATATCATCACCGGTAACGGTACGACGATTGCCCTGGATGCCTCTTTCACCGAATACAGCACGGTCATCCTAGCCGATGATACCGCCGACCCGGCAGGCGGCGGGCACGTAATCATCGACAATGGCACCAGCGTCCAGGGTTCGGGCGATCCTCAGAGTCATATCATGTTCATCAGCACCAACCAGTCGCTCGATGAGACCGATGCCGCCCTGGATGTCGCCAACAACTCGGCCGGTGCCGTCTTCCTGGCTCTCGATGGCGTACTGCGCCTGCGCAACAACGCCGGGGCCAAATCGCTCGCCGCCAAACGTCTCTGGCTCGACAACAACGCCGAGGTCACCTACGTGGAGAGCGACCTGGCCGACGTCAAGTTCTCCAACAGTCCCGGTAACACTTGGAGTCTGACCGACGGTTCCTGGCGGCAGGTCGACTGATGCCGATCCGGACCGCTGCCCGGCGACATACCCGCGGAAAGAATCATCCGGTATAATCAAGTACAGACCGGACCGAGCATGATCCACGCCCAGTACAACCCCGGCCGCTCCCGCGGCTTCACCATGTTCTACACCAGCGTACTCGTCCTGGTGATTTTCCTGCTGTCCCTCTCCCTGATCCGGTTCACCTTGATGACCCAGCTCAGCTCGGTCAGCTATGAATACGAGTTCGGCGCCCTGCAGGCGGCCGAGGCCGGCATCCAGAAGGCGCTGTTCTGTCTCAACACCACCGAAGGCACCAACTGCGGCGGGGCCTACAGCATCACCTATACCGGCGAGACCGACGTCGACTTCGGAGACAACAGCTTCACCACCGTAGTCACCGGCAGCGGTTCATTGAGGGACATCGAATCGACCGGCACCACCAGCACCGGACGCTTCGTCAAGCTGTACGCCAAGGTCAGCTCGATACCGGATACCGATGAGATGGCTCTGGGCTTTGCCCTGCAGTCCGGCAATGCCGGCGCCCATCTGGAGAACGGCGCCACCATCAATGGTACCCTCTACGCCAACGGCGATGTCGAATGCGTCTCCACCCAGGCGGTGGTCGACGGCGACATATTCGTGGCCAAGAGCGGCGGCTGGATCGACGGCTGCCAGGTCAACTACCACGCCTACGCCGACATCATCCTCGACTGCAACGTCAACGGCCACGCCTATTACCGCAACGATCCGGCCGACATCGCCGGGACCACGGTCGGCGGCACCAAATACCCTTCCAGTCCGACGCCGACCACCGAAGACCTGCCGGAACCGGACTATGGTTTCTGGCAGACCTCAGCCGAGGCCGGCGGCACGATCAGCGGCGATCATACGGTAACGGACGGACAATCGATCGGACCGATCAAGGTCGACGGTAACCTGATCTTCGAGGCTGGCGCCTCCGTCACCATCACCGGACCGATCTGGGCGGTCGGCGACGTGACGACCGGTAACGGCACGACGCTCCAGCTCGACCCCGCATACACCGAATACAGCACGGTCATCCTGGCCGATGACACCGCTGACCCGGCAGGCGGCGGTCACATCACCCTGGACAACGGCACCAGCGTCCTGGGGACCGGCGATCCTCAGAGTCATATCATGTTCATCAGCACCAACCAGTCGCTCGATGAGACCGATGCCGCCCTGGATATCGCCAACAACGCGGCCGGAGCGGTCTTCCTGGCCCCGGACGGGGTGCTGCGCCTGCGCAACAACGCCGGGGCCAAATCGCTCTCCGCCAAGAAGCTCTGGCTCGACAACAACGCCGTGGTCACCTACGTGGAGAGTGACCTGGCTGACATCAAGTTCTCCAACAGCCCCAGTGCCGCCTGGGGACTGGTCGGCGGCTCCTGGCGCATGGCCAACTGACGGACCGCTTCACCCTTCTTGACGGTTAAGGTAAAATAGATACAGGACATCTCGCCGAGAATCCGCTTACTGAAGCTATGCCGATACTCAATCCACTCTCTAGCGCCTTCGGCCTGGACATCAGCGACAGGTCTTTTAAGCTTATCCAGATGTCCAAAAGGTCCCGCTCCAAATACCCCTACCGCGTCTCCGCCTGGGGCGCCATCGACATACCCGAAGGCGTTCTGGAACGGGGCGACCTCAAGGACGTGGACCAGGCGGCGGCCCTGCTCACGAAACTGCTCCGGACCACCCGTGGCCGCATCAAGGGACGCGGTGTCGTGGCCTGCTTGCCCGAGACCCGGACCTTCGTCAAGATGATCGAGGCGACGCAGGACAACCTCAAAGAGGGGGTCGAGAAACTGGTGACCACGGAAATCGAACAGAACATACCGCTGACCAAGGAGGACATCTATTACGACTACCAACTGGTGGCGATGGGCGAGAACCGGATGGAGCCGCAGGAACACCAGCCGACCGAAGAACCGGTCGAGGAGACACCGAAAGAGGACGAAGCGAAGAAGGGTGAAGATGCGGGCGAGAAAGAGAAGGGCCAGGAAGCCGGCCAGGAAGCCGAAACCCCGCCGACCGAGACTGCCGAAGAAGGATCCGAAGAGACCATTTCCGATAACCAGAAATATTACCTGATCATCGCCGCCGCTCCGCGCGAGCTGGTCGACAGTTACACCGCCCTGCTCGAGAAGACCGGCCTGGCGCCGATCGCCCTCGAGATCGAGGCTATGTCGATCACCCGAGCCCTGACCCCGGCCGGCGAACACTTCAAGGACCCGATCGGCCTGCTCGATATCGGCGCCACCCGGTCCAGTCTGGTCATCTTCGACGAAGGCGTCCTCAAGATGACGGTCAGTATCCCGCTGTCAGGCATCGAGATCACCGAAACGATCGCCGAGAAGCTGCAGCTGGAGATGGAGAACGCGGAGAAGCTCAAGATCGAGTGCGGCCTGGACGCCAACCGCTGTGACGACAAGATCTGGACGACCATCGCCCCGCTCATCGAGGACATCACGGAGAAGATCAGGAACGCCCTGCGCTTCTACCAGGTGGGCGTCCCTTCCGGTCGGAAGATCGAGAAGCTCCTGCTCTGCGGTGGCGGCGCCCACTTCCGCGAGATCGATGCGGTCCTGTCGCGGAAGCTCGCCATCAAGGTGGTGCGCGGTGACAGCCTGATCAACGTCAACCCGTCGCTGCCCAAAGGCTTCACCCCCAACCGGTCGCTGGCCTTCACCACGGCGATCGGCCTGGGGATACGGGCGGCCAACGAGTACGAATCATACAAGAAGAGGTTCTGACTTATGCAGGTCACCCTGAACCTATTGGCCCCGGACAAGAAGAAGGTGCTCAAGACGCAGTTCGTCCTGGCTTTCGTGCAATCGAAACTGGCCGTCCTGTTCATCGTGACGATCTTCATCACCGGCACGATCCTAGGCCTGCGCGGCCTGCTCGTCGGGGTCAAGGAGGACCTCATGGAACGCTCCCAGGTGGAATCCAGCGAGTATAACTCGGTCGCCCTGCAGATCAGCAGCATCAACGACTACATCACCCGGGCCGAGGCCGTGATGGGGCAATTCGTCGACTGGCAGGCCGTGACCGAATCGATCACCGCTTCGATGCCTAAAGGCACCGTGCTGGACACGATTCAGGTGGATGCGGCCCACAGCATCTACATCCGGGGTCAAGCGCTCACCCGGGACGATGTACTGATTATCCGCGACCGACTGGAGTCGCTGCCGCATTTCACGGAGATCCGGGCCCCGCTGTCCAACATCCTGAAACAGTACGATGTGCCTTTCGAATTCCAACTGAAATACGTCGCGCCGGCTAACCAGGAAGGGGTATGATCATCCAGAGACGGATGACAGTGACCATATCGGTGATATCCCTGCTCACAGTGGGGATCTTCGGCGGCGTAGCCATCCCGTCGACCTTGACCATAACCGAGATGCTCTCGGAGATAGCCAACGAAAGGGCCAAGATCGAGAAGCGCTATCAGCTACGCCAGTACATCAGGAACGCCGCCGATGACGTGGAGCGGGCCAAATCCGACCTGGCCTCGCTCCGCCGGATATTCCTGATCGAAGGAGAGGAGCTGGATTTCATCCACGCCCTGGAACGGTCCGCGGCCGTGGCCAATGTCAGCCAGGAGATCAACCTGGAGGTGGTCAACAGGACCAAGGTGGCCGAATGGGAATGGGAGATACCCATCAAGATACAGGTCGACGGCAAGTTCAACGACACGATGCGTTACCTGAACGAGATCGAGCACCTGCCTTACTACGTGCTCGTGCGCGGTTTCACCGTCAACCTGCCGCCCCAATTCCGACGCGGTGCCAAGAGGGACGGCACGGTCCGGGCCAATTTCGTGGGAGTGGTCTACATGCTGACCAGTGAAGCGCCGGATTTCTCCGCCGCCGACCGGACCGGTGCCCCCCTGACTGCCGATGCCGACGACGCGTCCTGAGTACCTGACGACCATGGCTAAAAAGAGAAAATTCACCCTCGGAGCTAAACGGATCACCCGTCTGGTCACCATATCCGTCATGGTCCTGGCTTTGGCTGAAGTGGTCTTTACCGTCCTAGTCGTTATACGGACGCTGGAGGCGCTGGATGAGACGGTCGAGGCCGGCGGTGAGGGCTCCGTCATCTCCCAGATCAATAACGACAAGCTGGGCCACCTGTTGGACCTGACCGAAGCCAAGATGGCTCTGGATGAGCCGCGGGCCGGCGAACTGTTCAATCCGTTCGATGAACCGGTCCTGCCTCCCCCACCGCCGCCTCCGGCCGAGGAAAACGTCGGCGAAGCGGGAACGGAATGACTTTACCGAATTCGGGACACGAAAGCCGCCCCCAGGGGCGGCTTTTACCGTCAGCTTGCGGTAGTGACGCTTATTCAGTCGCCGGCGAGCGCTTCGAGCAGACGCTCCAGTTCCTGACGGTCGGTGAAGCGTCCGAAGGAAACCCGTATCCCGCCGCGACGCGCCAGATCCCGGTCGTCCAATGTCTTCAGCGCTCCTGAACCCTTCCTGGTTCCGGCCTCACAGGCCGCGCCGGAAGAGACGGCTATGCCTCGCATGTCCAACTTGAGCGCCGTCACGTCACCCTCCTCCGCGCCGGCAAGATAGGCTATCCCCGGTACCCGCGGGCTTTCCGGACAAGCCAGACGGTAGCCGAGGTCCCGCTCCCGCAGTCCGGCCGACAGGATTCCCTCAAGCTCCCGCACGTGACGCCGGTCCCGGTCGCGCTCCTCGATCATGAGGCGGGCGGCACTGCCCAGACCGACGATCCCGGCGACGTTTTCCGTGCCGGCCCGTAACGACGACTCCTGGGTGCCGCCGGAGAACAGCGGGTGCAGCGGCGCCTCGCGGCGCACATACAGGGCACCGACGCCGCGCGGCCCATAGATCTTATGGGCGGAGAGGGAAAGCAGGTCTACGCCCGATTCCGCCGGATGTACCTCCTCGGTTCGCAGGGCCTGGACAGCGTCGCAATGGAACAGCAGAGGCAGACCCTGCCGGCCACGCGATGCCTTCAGTCCGGCCAGTCGGTCGGCGATCTCCCGTACGGGCTGGACCGTACCGAGGACGTTGTTGACCCACATCACGCTGACCAGGAAGGTCCGTCGCGTGACCATCTCAGTGACTGCCTCGGCCC
>LJNP01000047.1 GCA_001303185.1 Parcubacteria bacterium SG8_24 | reverse complement strand
ATCGGAGATCTTGTAGGTCTCGCGCAGCTTCATCAGCTCGATATGTAGCTCCTTCTGGCCGATCTGACCGTCGCCGCCGGCCAGCAGTGGATAGATCGCCTCGCGGACCATCTTGCGCTCGGCGGCATCGAGCGTCTTGATGCGGAAGGTCAGCTGGTCGACCTGTTTCTTGGTGAATTTTTTCAGGGTCGCCATAAGTCCATGTGGTTAGCATCATCTGCATTATAGCCGAGTCGGACCCACCCTGACCATGTGATTGACCAGGGGGGTCGATATTGTTAGCCTATTCGGGAGTTCCTTAAGGCGGACGGGGCAGGCCGACAAGCGCGCCTCGTCGATCCATTCCAGGAGAGGCATGATGATCAGACAGACCATCGGGACTGTAGAATCGCTGCTGAAACTGCTGACCAAGCCGACCAAGGAGAACATGACCGCGATCCTCGCCCTGGTCGAGGAGCTGGCCGACAAGCTCGGCCGGGACGGCGCGACCCAGCTGCGTAATGAGCTGCGGCGGCTGGTGCTCGGGGACCGTGATATCTGGGCCCGCACCCTGGCGGCGCTCATCAGGGACCAGCATCTCAACCTGTACGAGCGGTTCAAGCCGCTCTCGCCGTTCGCCGACGAC
This sequence comes from Parcubacteria bacterium SG8_24, assembly GCA_001303185.1. Lineage (GTDB taxonomy): Bacteria > Patescibacteriota > Patescibacteriia > SG8-24 > SG8-24 > SG8-24. The sequence goes on along the minus strand of LJNP01000047.1, from coordinate 8,949 downwards.
GTGACCGTCGTCTGCCTGCCGGAGGACGGAGGTGGTCGGATCGTTCGCGGCGACACCGAGGCCTTCCTGGATCTGGTCGGCCGGTCGGCCGACATCTGGCGCCTGCCCTGCCGGAACGGCCTCTTCTTGGCTCTTAGGCCTGCCGACGAGAGCGCTGACCAGGGCGACGAGACCTGACGGCCCCCAATCGGGCCGTCTTTTCTTCACGGCTGAGCTTATTTTGGGCCACGGGCGGCTATTGACAAATCTGCCACCCCTTGTATATTTGAGGCGGCCTCAAGCAGGCCAAGAGGCGTTTTTTCACAACATTTTGCTGCCCGATAGGGCCACGAAGGAGACCGTAATGCCAGCTGAAGTCACGAGTCGCGAGAGGGATCTCGTCCTGGCGCCGGGTGAGTACGCACTCATCCTCAACGAAACGAAAGGTGAGGTGAACGTCTACGTCGGTCCGCACAAGACCAACCTCGACGCCACCGATCGTCCGGTGGCCTACGACGCGAATACCCGGCAGTACGTCCGGGTGTCGCTCGAGGAGTCGATCAAGAGCTTCTCTTTCGCGGGCGAGGGCGCCTACATCGTCCTCGAAAATCCCGCCGCCGGCGACAAGGGCCAGCCCAAGGCCGGCTCGAATTCCTCGGTCGATCTGCAGAACGGACGCAAGGTGAACATCCCGGGTCCGGTGACCTTCCCGCTTTGGCCGGGACAGGCCTCGACGACCCTCGACGGTCACCGACTCCGCTCCAACCAATACGCCGTGGTCCGCGTCTACAACGAGGAGGCGGCCAAGGAGAACTGGGGCGGCGGCGTGATGAAGCCCGCCGGGGCCGACACCAAGACCGAGACCGGGGACGACGGCAAGGAGACCGCCAAGACCGACGGCAAGGGCGACACCGACACCGCCTTCAAGCTGCCGGATGTCGACCTGACCATCGGTCAGCTTCTGGTGATCAAGGGGACCGACGTCTCCTTCTACATCCCGCCGACCGGCATCGAGGTGGTCCCGGACGAGCGCGGCAATTACGTGCGCGATGCCATGACCCTGGAACGGCTCGAGTACTGCATCCTGCTCGACGAGAACGGCGCCAAGCGCTTCCTCGAGGGGCCGGACGTGGTCTTCCCCAAGCCGACCGAGACCTTCGTCGAGATCGGCGGCGAGCGCAAGTTCAAGGCCATCGAGCTCAACGAGGACATGGGACTCTTCGTCAAGGTGATCGCCGACTACGAGGAGGGCGGCTGCGAGTACCGCACCGGTGACGAGCTCTTCATCACCGGGAAGGACCAGAAGATCTACTTCCCGCGCGAGGAGCATTCGGTCATCAAGTACGGCAACCGCGTCCTGCACTACGGCGTGGCCATCCCCATGGGGGAGGGCCGCTACGTGCTCGACAAGAAGAGCGGCGACGTGGGGCTGGTGGTCGGACCGGAGCTCTTCCTGCCCGACCCGCGCCATCAGGTGGTCGTCCGGCGGATGCTCGACGAGCGGACCTGTTCGCTGCTTTATCCGGGCAACGACGAGGCGCTGGAGCACAACCGGCGTCTGCTGAGTCTCACCGGAGGCTCCGGAGACCCGATCGAGATGGACGAGGGTGATCTGGCCGACGGCCTGCTCAGCACAGGCGGCGGCCGGCGGCTCTCGGCCAAGCGGGCGATGTCCGCGGTGGCCGGCGACGCCTTCAGCCGCAGCGAGTCCTATGCCCCGCCCCGCTCCATCACCCTCAACACCAAGTACGACGGCGCGGTCAAGGTCAACGTCTGGACCGGCTACGCCGTCAAGGTGATCAACGCCAAGGGTGAGAGCCGCGTGGCGCAGGGGCCGAACACCGTGCTCCTGGCCTACGACGAGACCCTGGAGGTGCTGGCCCTCTCCACCGGCAAACCCAAGAACACCGACCGGCTCGAGCGGACGGTCTACCTGCGCGTCGGCCAGAACCACATCACCGACATCGTCTCGGTCCAAACCAGCGACGACGTCAACGTCAAGCTGAAGCTCTCCTACCGGGTCAACTTCGAGGGCGATTCGGGCAAGTGGTTCGACATCGAGAACTATGTGAAGTATCTGTGCGACCACATCCGGTCGATGATGCGTCACGTGGTCAAGCTGCACGGCGTGGAGGAGTTCAAGAAGAACTACGTGCCGATCGTGCGTGACACCATCCTGGGCAGGTCGCCCGAGGAGGGCAAGGAGCGCCCCGGCATGACCTTCGCCGAGAACGGCATGCGCATCTATGAGGTCGAGGTGCTCGATCTCGTCATCGGCGACGCCCACATCGACGACATGCTGACCCGGGCCCAGCACGAGGCGGTCTCGCAGACCATCGAGCTGGCTCAGCAGCAGCGGCGCCTCGAGGCCACCAAGCGGCGCGAGGCGATCGAGCGGGAGATCGCCGAGACCAAGGCCGAGACCGAGCGGCAACGCAACGAGCTGGAGCTCGAGCGCGTCAAGCAAAGTCTCGAGCTGACCCTGTCCAAGATCGCTTCGGAGACCCAGACGGCGGAGCACCGGCTGCAGGCCAAGCTCGCCGAACAGGGCAAGCTCTCCGAGATCAGCGAGGTCGAGCTGGCCCGCGACAAGACCAAGCGTGAGCAGGAGATCGCCCTGGCCCAGAAGGACCTGGACCAGAAGCTCCTGGCGCTCAAGGCCGAGGTCCAGGCCGTGGTCGACAAGGCCAAGGCGATCGACCCGGCCTTCATCAGCGCCCTGCAGTCGTTCGGCGACAAGTTCGTCGCCAGCGAGGCGGTCAAGGCGCTGTCGCCCCTGGCCATCCTCGGCGGCGACAACGTGCTCGATCTGGCCAAGAAGTTCCTCGACGGGACCGTACTGGCCAGCGGCCTCTCTCAGGGCGGCAACGGGCAGATCCCCGGCACCAAGGCCGAGATCGCTCCGGAGGTCACCGTTTCCGACCCGCAGAAGTAGTCTCTGATATCATGACCCGCCTATCGCCTGATAGGCGGGGTTTTCCGTGCTGATCGGTCCCGACCGGCTTTACGTCCCGGCCCGGGACAGCCTATAATCAAGACGGTATATCGCCGCACCTTATCGTCATTCATGTCTAACCGTTGCGCTTATGCCACTCATCCGATGGGAGCCGTTCAAGGAATTCGACCGGTTCTTCGATGACGAGCTGTTCCGCCCGCTGTCATCGAGACTCGGTTGGGACCTGGCGGTCGACGTATACGAGGACAAGGACAGTGTCGTGGCCGAGATGAACCTGCCCGGCATCGATCCCGACGCCCTCGACATCTCCTTCGAGGAAGGTTATCTGCGGGTCTCGGGGTCCCGCCAGGAGGAGAAGGAGACCAAGAAGAAGGATTATCACAGCAAGGAGATCAGGCGGGGCAGTTTCGAGAGGCTGGCCCGGATTCCCCGGGCGGTCGATGCGGACAAGGCTAAGGCTACCTATAAGGATGGCGTCCTCAAGGTGGTCATGCCGAGGAAGGCCGAAACGAGATCGCGTCAGGTCAAGGTCAGGGTGGAGAAGAAGAAATGATGCCACTAAAGATGCGGTAATCGGAAAAAGCGCGCCCGGGAGGGCGTGCTTTCGGTATCTATGATCATTCCACCGGCGGAGCCTCGAGCCTCCCCGGACCGAGTGGATCGTATCCATGGGTGACCTCGACGCCGTCCATGAAGCCGTCACCGTCAGTATCCGGGTCGCGCTTGTTGGTCTTAAGGGCCGTCTCGCGCAGGTCGGAGAGGCCGTCCCGGTCGCTATCCGTCACCTGATCGGTGCGGACCTCCTTGGGCGCCGGCACAGCCGGCCCGATCACCTGGTCCTCGCCGAGCCGGTTTTCCCGGAGCAGGCGGTCGCTGCGGGCGACCAGCCTCTTGAGGGGATCGAGCATGGCCCGCCCGTCCGCCGCTGCCGTTCCGCCCTCCGAGGCCGTCACCCGGTAGATGCCGAAGGCTTCGTCTCCCTCGATGAGCAGCCGGCCGTCATAGAGGTTGACGCTGCCCAGACACTTGTTGACGACGAACGGGCGGTGGTCGGGGTCGAACAGGCTCTTGCCGAGGAAAGAGCCGGGAGGGACCAGGCTGCCGTCAATCAGTCCGAGCAGCGTGGGCGCCACGTCGACATGGCTGGCGACAGGACGGAGCGGTCCGGCCGATCTCCCGCCAGGGACGTACAGGACGAACGGCAGGCGGTTGTAGTTGAGGAACCGGTCCAGCTGCCGGTCCGCGGTGAAGTCGTAATAGCGGTGGTCGGCCAAGACGACGACGATAGTCCGTTCCAGCAGTCCCGCCGCCTCCAGGCGAACGAACAGGTGTCGGAGCCCGTCGTCGGTCGCCTGGAGGAAACCTAGGTACAGGCGGAGGGTCGCCTCATCGAGCAGCCTCGGCCGGGTCTCTTCGTCCAGCGTGCCGTTGTACGGCCGGATATCGAGTTGATGCTGCCGCTCATAGAACCGCCGGAAATGTTCGTTGTGCGGCGAATGGGAGGTCATGCCGATCACGTAGTGGTAGCCGGGCGAAGGCGCCACAGCCAACTGGTCGACTATCGTGTCGAAGACATTCTGGTCCGGTTCGCGGTGCGGTATCTCCGGGCTGAAAAGGAGGTGGTCGAAGCCCCAGGCCGGCGCCAGCTTGTCCCGGCTCCAGAACCTGATGTCATTGGCGTGATAGAGATAGGTCTCGTAGCCGAGACTCTTGAGGATGGTCGGTAGGCAGTGATAGGAGTTCTCGGTGAAGAGGTCGCTGACCGGACCGAAGGTCTCCGGCAGGTAGCCGCAATTGACGACGAATTCAGCGTCGATGGTGGTGCAGCCGTTGGCGAAGTAGCGGTCGACCGTATATTGCCCCGCCATCAGGGATTCCAGGAACGGCATCGGCGAAGGCTCCTGGTCCAGCGGCCAGTAGGAGACCGACTCCATCTGGTAGACGATGACGTGCGGCCGGTCGGAGACAGTCGGCCGGTCCGGTGGAGCCGGAGCCCTCGGGGCTAGGGCGGCGAGCGCGTCGAGATAGCCGTGCAGCGTCTCCAGTTCGGTCCTGATCGGTCCGGGCGCGGCCGACGGTATGGGTTCCTCCTCAACCGATATCCGGTCGGTGGCCGGGAGAGCGGTCTCCGTCGTCGGTCCGGCGGCGGCAGCCGGCTGCCGGGGTGTCGCCGCCAGGGCGTAGCCGAAGATGCCCAGGTCAGCCGTGGCGCCGGCCGGGTCGGCGAGGGAGCGTTCGATGCGCTCGTGATACCAGCCGATCGCCCCCGTGACCAGCAGGTAGCCCAGCAGGTGAGCGCAAATCATGACCGCGACGGCCGGCCAGCGGCTGATACGGTGTCCCGGCGACTCGACGTAGTACCGTTCGTCACCCTCGCGCATCAGGATGTAGCGCTTAGGTACCGCGAAGAGGGTCTGTATCGTCTGTCGGTAAAGGAACAGTGCGGCGATGAGTCCGGCCGAGAAGACTGCCATCGGCCACGGTATCAGGTGGGCGAAATCCTTGAGCCAGAGCAGCATCGGCAGGTTAAGGCTTCCCGCTCGGGTGAGCGGCAGCTGCAGGAATTTCCGGAACACCTGATGATAACCGAAATTGAACAGAGCCCAGCTCAGGGCGACGGTATAGATGGCGGTGATCAGGCCGCACATCAGGCGTGACCGGAAACAGACCAGCAGGACCAGGATCCAGAGAGAGAACAGCAGCGTGAAGAACAGGCTGAGCGGCGCGAAGGTCAGGCCCAGCAGGCGGTAATAGAACCAGAAATAGAGGCAATGGATCGCCATCCAGCCTGAAGTCGCCAGCCAGAATTTTAAGCGTGAAGTCATGCGTCTGTCCTTATATCAATTATATCATTCCTGGCCGATAAGGCGGACTCGTCGGAACGTGGTATAATTAAATAAGCTTTCACCTGTCCGGGAAGCGTATTATGAACCGTCAGCGAGCATGGGTAATCCTGTTGATCTTGGCGGTTTTGGCGTCTCTGGCCGCCATGTACTGGCGCGGCGGAGTGACCGAGCGGTCGGACGGGTCGGACCGCCTGTCGGTCTATACGACGATCCCGCCCTATAAGCAGTTCATCGAGCGTGTCGGCGGGGAACGGGTCACCGTCTCGGTCATGGTCCCGCCGGGAGCCTCACCTCATACTCATGAACCGACGCCGAGCCAGCTCATCGGACTGAACCAGGCCGATGCCTATATCATGGTCGGCTCGCCGATCGAGTTCGAGCTGACCTGGATCGATCAGTTGGCTGCGGTCAATCCGAGCATGCCTTTCATCGACTCGTCAGCCGGCCTGGATCTCATGGAACTGGAAGGCGAGCATGGGCATGAACACGACGGCGACGCTGCAGTCCATGAGGAGTCCGGAGCAGAGGAAGGGGGACTCGATCCCCACGTCTGGACCTCACCCCGGAACGTCCTGACCATTGGCCGCAATATCCGGGACGGATTGGCGACCCTGGATCCGGGTTCGGCCGCGGTTTACGGCAGTAATTTCGACTCTTTTGCCGCCGATCTGGAGGAACTGAGTGGCCTGCTTCGGCAGTCGTTTTCCGGAGTCACCTCCCGCAAGTTCCTGGTCTTCCATCCGTCTTGGGGATATCTGGCCCGCGATTTCGGACTGGAGCAGGTCCCGATCGAGGAGGAAGGAAAGGAACCGACGGCTCAGGGTATCGGCCGGCTGATCGACCAGGCCCGGATCGAGGGCATCAGGATCATCTTTGCCCAACCGGAGCTCAATACGGAGAGCGCCCGGGTGGTGGCCCAGGAGATCGACGGCGAAGTGGTGCTGTTGAGCCCACTCGACGAGGATTATCTGGCCAACATGCGCCGGGTCAGCGAGATCCTGGGCGCGGCCCTCAAGTGAACCGAGATGGAACAGGTACCCCCCATCAAGATCAGCGATGTCTCCTTCTCCTTCGGACCGACGCCTGTGCTGAAGGATATCTCCCTCGTGGTGGAGCAGGAGGATTTTTTGGGTCTCATCGGACCCAACGGCGGGGGCAAGACGACGCTGCTCAAGATCATCCTGGGTCTGTTGGAACCGGATCAGGGAACGGTCGAGATATACGGCAAGCGTCCGGAGCGGGCCCGGCGCCTGATCGGCTATGTGCCGCAGCGGTCGGACATAGATTTCGATTTTCCGATCAGCGTACTGGAAGTGGTACTGATGGGACGTCTGACCAAACGCGGGCTAGGCCGCCGTTACACCGCGCAGGACCGGGAGATCTGCCGGGAGGCCCTGCGGCAGGTGGGGGCCGAGCGGTTCGAAAGCCGCCACATCAGCCATCTGTCCGGCGGACAGCGGCAGCGGGTGATGATCGCCCGAGCCATCGCTTCGCGACCCAGACTGCTGTTGCTCGACGAGCCGGCCTCGAGCGTCGACCCCGGTTGGCAGGAGGCGTTTTACGGGCTGCTCCAGGAACTGAACAAGGAGGTCGCCGTGGTCCTGGTGACCCACGACGTGGGTATCATCTCGTCCTATGTCGACAAGCTGGCCTGCATCAACACCCGGCTGACCTATCACGGCTCGCCCGAGGGCGGGATGAAATGCCTGGTGGACATCTACGAGCACCCGGTGCACCTGCTGTCGCATAAGAAGCATAAACACGACGATTGATATGCTGGAGATGCTGCAATACGAGTTCATGCGCAACGCGCTGCTGGCGGCCGTGCTGGTCAGCGTGGCTTGCGGCATCGTCGGCACCTTCGTCGTCACCAAACGCATCGTCTTCATCAGCGGCGGCATCACCCACGCTGCTTTCGGCGGCATCGGCCTGGGTTACCTGCTGGAGGTCAATCCGGTGATAACGGCGATCCCGTTCAGCGTCCTGGCGGCCGTCGGTATCGGTCTGCTCAACGAGAAGATAGAGATCAGCGAGGATTCGGCCATCGGCATCCTCTGGTCGGTGGGCATGGCGCTGGGCGTGCTGTTCATCGGGCTGGCCCCCGGCTATGCCCCGGACCTGTTCAGTTATCTGTTCGGTTCCATCCTGACCGTGCCCGTCTGGGACCTCTGGCTGATGCTGCTGCTCGATATCGTCATCATCTTCGTGGCCTGGTTCTTCTTCAAGGAGCTGCAGGCGATCTCGTTCGACGAGGAATACGCCGAGATAGCCGGCGTGCCGACCCGCCTCGTCTACCTGACACTGCTGGCCGTGGTCGCCCTGAGCGTGATCGTGCTGATCAGGGTGGTCGGCATCATCCTGGTGATCGCGCTGCTGACCATCCCCACGGTGATCGTCAAGCGTTTCTCCTGCAGCCTGCGCCGCATCATGCTCTGGTCGACGGTCCTGGCGGCCGTCCTTACCGTATTTGGCCTCTGGCTGTCTTTCCGGCTCGACGTGGCGTCGGGCTCGACAATCGTCCTGGTCCTGGCGGCAGCCTTCTTCGTTTCCCTGATCTTCAAGAGGAAGCTGGTGGCCGAGGCCGGGTAGGTCCGGTCTTTGCCGGCGGCTGAGCGTGGACGAAAGATGCCTAAAGGTAACGGGAAAATATCGGTCAACGTGGTCATGGGCGGCTTAGGCGCCGGCAAGACCACGGTCATCCTCAGCCTGGTCCGGCAGATAGCCGGACCTGATTATCGGGTCATCTGGCTCAAGAACGAGTTCGGCGACGTCAATGTCGATGCGGCCTTGGGGCGGGAGATGGGACTCTTGACGCGGGAGGTGATGAACGGCTGCCTGTGCTGCACGGCCCTGGGGAATCTCGAAGACGCCGTCAGTCAGGTCTTGGAGCTCGAACCCGACCGGATCATCATCGAGACCGCCGGAACGGCCCACCCCGCTCCCATCGCCATGGAACTGAAGCGGTTCCCGCAATTGGTCATCGACAGCCTCGTCGAGGTGATCGATGCGATGCATTTCGGCGGATTCACCAATCATGACATCATCCGTCGATCCCACGCCAAATACGTCGATTTCGTCGTGCTCAACAAGGTGGGTATGGTCGACGAGCGGCGGCTGGATGACGTCCTGGACGAGGTCCTGGACATCTATCCGGATACGCCCAGCATC
>LJNP01000006.1 GCA_001303185.1 Parcubacteria bacterium SG8_24 | reverse complement strand
AGGATCAGCTGCCCCTCGCTCGGGGTCCAGTCCCCGCCGCCTCCCGCCATGAGCTGGATCGAGGCGCCCTCGCCGCTGCCCGCGACCTGCGTCTGATAAGTGGTCCCGCCGGAAAAGTCGGCATCCGTGGTCTGCTTCCAGTCGAAGACGTTCCAGTCGGAGAGATAAGCCGACAGCTCCACGGACTGGGCCACGCCGAGCGGCGGATTCCAGCTCACCCGCGAGGTGACCCTCCTGGTCCGCGGGTCCGGTGTCCCGCCGGAGGTGACGATATCGCCGCTGACGTCGCGGTTGACCGCCTCGACGACGATCTCGCGGGTGAAGATGTCGGTGATGTCGCTCGTGCCGGAGAAGGCCCATTTGCCGGTCGACTTGCTGAGTCCGTAGGTACCGGCAGCCAGACCGGTCCAGCCGTCGTTACGGACGGACCGCACTGCAGCGATGCCCTCCTCAGCCAGGAAGACGGCCCGCTCCCGCTGACCGGAACCGCCGGCGAAATCGAGCGGACCGATCACGAAGATCAGCACCCCCGCGGCCAGTATCCCGAAGATGGCCAAAGACAGCAGCGCCTCGAGTATGGAAACACCGCGGCTGCCGCCGCCTGTCGCCCGATGGATCCGGTTGTCCCGCGTTCGTGTCGGCATAACGTATCGGTCGGTCAGTTCACGTCGAGCATTCCGGCCTCACCGACGGTGACCGTCCTGGTCTCGCCGCCGCTGTCGGAGAACTCAACCGTACCGTACTGGCTGGGCACCCCCCTGTGACTGGCGAACAGGACGTCGCTGCCGGCGTCGCTCAGGCTGATGTCGGTGATGCTGACGTCGCCCGGCAGGTCATGGACAGTATTGTCCGGGTCGGCCGGGTTGTAGGCCGCCCCTTCAAAGAGGACGAACCTGTCCGACTCGAAATGCACGCCGAAACGCCGCGTGCCCTTGCCGCTCATGGCGCCGGAACGGGCCTCATGGAGCGAATCGGCCGCCACCGAGGAGTAGGTGACCAGATCGTTGCGCGGCAGGACATCCGACAGGAGGGGTCCGGTGAACAGGGCCACGACGCCGATAATAAAAACGGCGAGCATGGCCTCGAGTAAGGTGAAGGCGCTCCCGCTTCTCCTGTTCCGGCTCACCGGTCGGCGAAAGGATCCGGCCGAGGGAGCGCGTGGATCAGATGCTCCTGATGAGGGTGATGAAATTGTAGATGGGAATGAGGATGGCATAGGCCATGACCAGAGCCACGGCGCCGATGAACAGCAGCAAGACCGGTTCCAGGACCGCCGCCAGGTTCTTGGTCGCCGAGTCGACCTCGAGCTCGTAGAATTCGGCGAGATAATGCAGGACGTCCTCGAGTCGGCCGCTCCGTTCGCCGACCGAGATCATCCGGCTGGTCAGTTTGGGAAAGACGTCAGCGTAACGGTCCATACCCTCGCTCAAGGCACTGCCTTCACGGACCGATTTCAGGACACCCTTGAGGGCTCGCTTGTAGTAGAAATTTCCCAGGACATACCTGGTGACCTCAAGCGCTTTGGTGATATCCACGCCACTCCGCAGCAGGGTCCCCAAAATGAGCGAAAAACGGGCTAGGTTAAGGTCCTTGACGATTTTTCCGGCGATGGGGATGCGCAGGATGACCAAATGGGTGATCGGCGCCAGGAAACGTCGTCGCAGGAACCAGAAGATGAAGACGATGAGGCCGACCAGGCCCAGGAAAGACAGCAGGGTATAGCGGCGGGTGAAGGCCGCCACCTTGAGCAGGATGACGGTCACCGTCGGCAGCTGTACCCCCTTAAGTCCGGCGAACAGGTTGGCCACCTGCGGCAGCACATAGCTGGCGAAAAAGAAGCCGATGAACAGGGCGGCCACCAGGACGATGATCGGGTAGAGCATCGCGGTCTTGACCCGCTTGCGCAGCATGTAGTCCTTGGTGAACTGCTCCGCCAGATGTTCCAGGTTCTCGTCCAGGGTTCCCGAGACCTCACCGGCCCGCACCATGTTCACGTAGAGCTGGGAGAAGGTCTTGGGGAAGGCGGCCAACGAATCGGACAGCGGATTGCCGCCCTCTACGTTCTTGGCGATACTGCGGAGAATGCTGCGGAGCCGCCAATTCGAGGCCTGTTCCTCCAGGATGCGCAGCGACTCGAGCAGTGTCAGGCCCGACCGGAGCATGACTGCCAGATGCTTGGTGAGCAGCACCCGGTCCAGATAGCCGATCCGGCCCATCAGCCGGCCCATCAGCCGGGTAAGGAAAGATATCGTCGTGCTCTCGTCGACGGAGACCACGATATAGCCTTTGGCTTCGAGATCCCGGACCACCGCCTCCTTAGTGTCCCGGTCGGAGACGCCGTAGGTCAGTGTTCCTTCCTTGGTGGATGCGACGTATCGGAAAGCCATATGTCGGGTTGCTGAAGGTCAGACCAGGGCGCGACCGCCGGTCACCCGCAAGACCTCCTCGATGGTGGTGACCCCTTCGGCGACCTTGCGGATACCGTCCTCGAACATGGTGGTCATGCCGTTCTCCCGGGCCCTCTGCTCGATCTCGGACGCGTTGGCGTTCTTCATGATCAGTTCGCGGATGGCGTCATCGATCTCCATGACCTCGAAGACGCCTATCCGTCCCTGGAAGCCGCTATGGTTACAGCGGTCGCAACCCTTGCCTCGGAAACCCTTGACCTTACCCGTCTTGGCCCCGGCCTTCTTGGAGAAATACTTCTGGAGCAGCTGGTCCGGGACGTCCTGCCGCAGCTCCTCGAGCGGCAGGTCCTCGCTCATGATGCAACGGGGACAGATCTTGCGCAGCAGCCGCTGGGCGATGATCACGTTGACGGTCGAGGCGATCAGGAAGGGTTCGACCTTCATCTCCACGAGACGCGGCAGGGTAGTGGCGGCATCGTTGGTATGCAGGGTGGAGAGGACCAGATGACCGGTCATGGCCGCGTTGACCGCGATGCCGGCCGTCTCCTCGTCGCGTATCTCACCGACCATGATGATGTCCGGATCCTGGCGCACGATGGAACGTAAGCCGGAGGCGAAGGTCAGTCCCGTCTTCACGTTGACCTGGATCTGGTTCACCCCTTCGACGGCATACTCGATGGGGTCTTCGATGGTGGCGATGTTGACGTCGCGCCGGTTGAGCTTCTTGAGAACGGCGTAGAGCGTGGTCGTCTTGCCGGAACCGGTGGGTCCGGTGGCCAGAATCATGCCGTAGGAACGTTTGGCGTACCGTTCGATCTTCTTCTGGTCGGTCGGCGAGAAGCCGAGATCCTTCAGGTTGAATTGCCGGCCCTTTTCCGTCAGCAGACGCATCACCACCTTCTCCCCTTCCACCACCGGCAGGATGGAGACGCGCACATCCATCCGGTCCTCACCGACGATCTCCTGGAACTTGCCGTCCTGAGCGCTGAAATGCTCATCGGTCCTGAGTTTGGCCAGGATCTTGATGCGGGTGACCAGGGAGGCCAGGAGTCTCTTGGGCAGGGTCACCACGTCGTGCAGCATGCCGTCGATCCGGTACCGGATAAGCACCTCCTCCTCGCGCGGTTCGATATGGATATCCGAAGCGTTGTTCTGATAACCGTAATTCATCACCAGCTCCACCATCCGCACCATCAGACCCTCACCGACCGTGCCTTCCTCCTCCGCGCCCTCGGAACCTTCCTCGACCAGCCGCTTCAGGGCGCTCTCCAGATCACGGGCGTATCCCTCGATTCCGGCCCGCAGTCCCAGTTCGGTGGCGAAATGGGGCACGACCGTCGCTCCGGTCTTCTTCTCGATCGCCCGGCGCGTCTCCAAGTCGGAGGGGTCGCGCATCGCCATCAGCACCTTGCCGTCGGCGTCGATATCGAAGGTCACGCAACCGTAGGTCCGAGCCATGCTTTCCGGGACGATCCGCAACACATGGTCCTGGATATCCCGGTTCTCCAGCCGCACGAACGGATACCCCAGGACCTCGGACACGACCCGGCCCAGATACTCGTCCGGCACGATACCCTCATCGACCAATACCGCCTCCAGTGAACGTCTGGAGCTCTCGGCCGTCCGCATGGCATTATCGAAAGTCTCGGCCTCGACGAGCCCGGCTTCGGCCAGCGCTTCCTTGAGTTTTTCCGCCGGTAACGGCATAGGTCGGTCTTCAGGCCTTGACCCCCTGCTTGGCGAACAGTTCCTTGACCCGCTCGACGATGTCGTGGATGGAGTGATCGGCCTTGACGATGAAATCCTCGGCCCCCAGTTCGCGGGCCCGGGAGATATCCTCTTCCTGCGACAGGTTGGAGAGGACAATGACCGGAATCTTGTCCAGGCCCGGCGTCGTCTTGATCTCAGTCAGTACCTCGAAACCGTTTATCTTCGGCAACAACAGGTCCAGCAAGGTGACCGCGGGGCGGTGTTCCGTGGCCTGACGCAGGGCGTCCTCCCCGTCGGAAGCCGAAACCACTACGAAACCGTCCTTCTCGAACTTGGAACGGAGAAGCTTCTGGAGGAACTGGTCATCCTCCACTATCAGTACGGTCATCTTGTCTTTCGGTTGCGGCATGTTCTTGACTTAACCTCTCGACGGTCGGCTTCAGCCCTTCTTTTCCCCCTCACTGAATACGGACACGATCTCATTCACCAGATCGTCCGATGACATGTCGGCCTTGACCAGATAGCGTTCCGCGCCCATCGACAGCCCGTGCTTGATCTCATACTGCTGTCCCAGGTTGGACAGGATGATCACCGGGATGTCACGGGTGACCGGCCGCGACTTGAGGTCCTTGAGCACTTCGAAACCGTCCTTGAGCGGCATCATGATGTCGAGGACGATCAGGTCCGGAAGTTCCTTGAGGGCCAGCTGCATACCCCGGACGCCGTCATCGGCCGTGATCGGTTCGAAGCCTCCCGCCAGATTGAGCTGGGTCGAATAGATGTCGAGCAGCGCCGGCTCGTCATCGATGATCAGGATCTTCCGCTTGGGTTTAGGCTTGGAGGTGGCCATAGACATCATCATTTTTCCTTATGCGTAGGTATGGTGAAGGAAAAGGTCGTGCCGTGACCGGCGGCGGAAACGAACCAGATCTCGCCGCCGTGCAGATCCACCAGTTTCTTGGTGATGAAGAGCCCCAATCCGGTGCCTGAGATGTCGTCCTTGACCACCTCCTTGGACCGGAAGAAGCGGGAGAAGACGCGCTTCTGCTCCTTCTCTGGGATACCCCGGCCGGTATCGGCGACATCGACCCGGATGAACTCACCGCGGTCGCGCCGCTCCGGACCGGACGTCCCGACCCGCTTGGCCGACACCTGTACCCGCCCCCCTTCCTGGGTGTACTTGACCGAATTGCTCAACAGGTTGACCAGTATCTGCTTCAGCCGGTCGGCGTCGCCGCTCACCGGCGGCAGCTCCTTGGCCGGACCCTCCCAGACCAGACGGACATTCTTCTTCCGGGCCAGGACGGCCAGGTTGGCCGCAGTCTCGTCGATGACCGATTCGATGGGGAAGGCCTCTTTCTTGAGGGCCACGCGGCCCTGCTCGATCTTGGCGGAATCCAACAGGTTATTGACCAGGGTGTAGAGTCGCTCATTGGTCTGGTGCATCTGCTCCAGGAGTTCGAGCTGCTCCTCATTCAGCTCTCCGGCGTCACCGAAGCGCATCATCTCCAGCGTCCAGCGGAAGATGTTCAGCGGTGTCCTCATCTCGTGTGCCGTGTTGAACAGGTAATCGCGCTGTTCCTGCAGTGCCTGGTTGAGCTCCCTCGTCCGGTCCCTGACTGTCGCGGCCATGTGATTAAAGGACCGGGCCAGCTGCCCGAGCTCGTCGGCCGATTCGTACCGGACTGTAGCCCCGTAATCTCCCCCGTCCATCTTGCGGGTCGCGGAACTGAGCAGGGCGACCGGCCTCAGGACCCATCGGTTCACGTAGACGAGCAGGCTCATCATGAGCAAGGTGGCCAACAGCGAAAGCAGCGTCACCAGTGACATGATCCTGACGTATTCTCTGCTGATCGAATCCTCCGTGGCGAAAGCGTAGAAATATCCGTCGACTGTCCGGTCGCTCGAATAGTTCGGTCTGAGATAGTACTTGAAGCCGTCCGACCATCCGGTCACGTAATCGTCCTGAGGCAGGTCGATGAGCTTCTCGAGTACGGACCGCGGCAACTCGGAACCGTAGGTCAGATAGGTCGCGCCGGAATCCTTGATGTAACCCCCACCGGCTACGATACTGGGCAGCGGCTGCAGTTGCTCGAAGAAGCCCAAAAAGGCCGACTGGTCCAGGATGACGATCCCGCCTATCGTGCCTGAGGCGTCCTTGATCGGTGCGGCCGCCCGCAGGACCGTATCCTGATGCAAAGTTATGGCTTCTTCAGTCGAGGAGTGGGTCTCGCCGCTCAAGGCTACGCGGGCGACATGAGACCTGGCCCGGATATCGATCTCCGTGCTCTTCAGAGAAGACCTCTGATTGGTGTAGACCAGGGTTCCCTCAGTATCGAACACGTGGATGGCCAGGTTCCGGCCGAAGAAATTCAAGGAGGCGCACTTATCCGATAATGCGTCCGTCTCGTCCATATCTGAGGACGGGTCAGGTACGGAAAGCGCACTGGCGAACCATTCCGCGCGCTCTTCCAGTTCCAGGGCATTACTCCCGTGCTCTTGCGCCGTCAGACGCATGGTCCGCGCGATCTGTGACTCTTCGCTGTCGATGGAACTGGAAGCGAAGATGGATGAAGTGACGGTCACCAACAGGAAAGCCAATGCGCCGAAAACCAGCACATTAAGGCCTACTGTCTTCAGTTGTAGGCTCCGTCCTATCAGCGTACGCACCGGCTGGCGCACGACCAGCTTGTCCGGATGCCGTTTGGCCACCAGCCCGGGTACCATGACCAGCTGCTTGGCCAGGACGACCAGATAGCACACGAAAAGCGGCAGCAGGTCTCGGGTCAACATCGCCGAGACGAACAAAGTCACGAACAGCAGGCCGAATATCCCGGAAAGTATGAGTATCAGATCCGACCGCTCCTGCTGCGCCCCCTTGATGCGGTTACGTATGAGGTTGGTCGCCGGAAAGCCGATCAGTCCCAGATAGACCACTATGACCGCCGTGGCCAGTATCAGCAGATCGGCCGGGCCATAACTGCCGAAGGGCAGTCCGTTGAGCCTGATTATGCCCACATGTCGCACCAGGGCGGCCGTGACCAGGAACAATGCGCCGAGGCCGATGACGACGTACCAGACCCATTGGCGGCGCGATCTCGTGAAGGCGGCCACCACCGCCAGGAACATGAAGGTCACGTCCAGGACGAAAGCCAGATTGATGACACGGAAGGACACCCCATCCTGACCGATCGTCCCGAAGATATAGAACAGCTGCGCCAGATAGGTCAGGAAGAACAGGGTGCTGAAAGCGGCCAACGATACGGCCAGGAAGGCCAAGTGAAGCTGATGGTTCCTCCGGTATTCCCTCAAGACGAAAAAGAAGGTGAAGGCACCGAAAACGGCCGCCAGGACCTCAAGAAAGATGGTGCTTACTATGAGGGAAGACGACATTCCTCCTGAATCTCAATTCTTACTTATATTATCTCATATTTAGCTCCACCCTCACAAGGGTCAGCGGTTGCGGATAAGGCAAAGCCTCACCTGACGGTGAGGCTCTCCCTTCCTGGTGGGACGGCTGGGACTCCCCTCGCTCCGACTCGGGCCGGGGCGCTGCGCACCGAGCGCTGCGCCATCTCGCGCTCTCTCGCGCCCTTCTCGCCCAGCCTTCCGAGACAAAAATACGGACCGAATAAAGGCAAAGCCTCACCTGACGGTGAGGCTCTCCCTTCCTGGTGGGACGGCTGGGACTCGAACCCAGAACCCGATGCTTAAGAGGCATCTGCTCTACCAATTGAGCTACCGACCCCCGCTTGCGGGGCTGCATTTTTATAACACGGACGATTCCTGCTGTAAATATCTTCCAGGTGGTGCGCCCTGAGGGAATCGAACCCCCATCACCGGTTCCGAAGACCGGCGCTCTATCCGTTGAGCTAAGGGCGCGGGAACAAGGGGGGCGGAAACCCGCCCCCGGACTCATCTCTTGCGTTTGGGCTCCTCTTCCTTGAGCAGTTTCTCTCCGCCGACCACGTAATGTTCGGCCACCTCCGGCTCGATCAGGTCCTCCTCGAGCAGCCGCTCCAGGTCCTGGGCCAAGGTATTCATGCCCTCGGCGGCCGATGTCTGCAGGACGTTCTTGATCTGGGCGATCTTATTCTCCCGGATCAGGTTGGCGATAGCCGGATTGTTGACCAATATCTCCCGAGCGGCTATCCGGCCGCCTTCCTTCTTCGGCAACAGCTGTTGCGAGACGACGCCGCGTAACGTCATGGCCAGCTGCGTCCTGATCTGGTTCTGCTGATGGGCCGGGAAGACATCGATGATACGGTCGATCGTCTGGGCAGCGCTGTAGGTATGCAGCGTGGCGAATACCAAGTGGCCGGTCTCGGCGATCGTCAGGGTGGTGGCGATCGTCTCCATGTCGCGCATCTCACCGACCATGACCACGTTGGGGTCCTGACGCAGGATGTGCTTGAGGCCCTCGGCGAAAGTTATGAAATCCCGACCGCGCTGCCGCTGTCGGATGATGCTCTGCTTCATGTCGAAGACGAACTCGATCGGATCCTCGAGGGTGATGATATTGACCGACTTATGGCTGTTGATCCGTTCGACCATCGTCGCTAAAGTCGTCGATTTACCGCTACCGGTCGGTCCGGTGATCAGCACCAGGCCGTGCGGCAGGTCCACCATCTCCTGCGCCGGAATCGGCAGGCCGATCTCCTCCATGTTCGGAATCTCCCCGGAGATGGTACGGGCAGCCATCGAGGCGTTACCCTTCTCCCAGTGCAGGTTGACGCGGAAGCGGCTACCGGTCTCCGTCTGATGGGCCACGTCCAGCTCCTTATCGGCACGGAACTTCTCCCGTTCCGGCTCACTCAGGATCGAGAAGACGAGCTCTTCGGCCGTCTTGTTGGAGAGTGCCTTGGCCCCCTCCACCGGGGTGAGCTCCCCCTGGACACGGAGTATCGGCGGCTTACCGACCACCAGATGGATATCGGACGCGCTTTTCTGGACGGCGATATCGAAGATCTGATTGATCACCCCGCGGGCCCTTACGTAAGCTTCGTTGTCGCTTTCCATAAAGATGTTTGGTTTACCAACCCTTAATTCTCAAAGCTTCTTCCGCCGCCGCGATCTGTGCCTCCTGCTTGGAGGAGCCCGTGCCGGAAGCCACGAACTCGTCCTTCAGATAGACCCCGACAGTGAACGTCTTGGCATGATCAGGTCCCTCCTCCTCCAATACGCGATAGGACGGCGTCACGCCTAACACCTCCTGGGCACTCTCCTGGAACTTGCTCTTGGGATCGAGATAAAGTTTCTCCTTGAGGATATGCTCCAGATGGCTCAAGACATGTCGGTTGACGAACTCACGGGCCGCATCCATCCCCTGGTCCAGATAGATCGATCCGATGAGCGCCTCGCAGGCATTGGCCAGGATATACTGACGTGCCTTGCTCTTGGCGTCCTTGGCCTCCCCATGGGACAGGAACAGGAAGCTGTCCATGCCCAGATCTTCGGCGATACTGGCCAGCATCTTGGCGTTGACCAGAGAGGCCCGCCAATTGGTCAGCTCGCCTTCCGGGTTGGGATACTCCCGGTAGAGATGCTCGGTCACGATCAGTTCCAGGACGGCGTCCCCGAGGAACTCCAGCCGTTCATTATGTCCGAGGTGGAAACTGGGATGTTCGTTCAGGTACGAACGGTGGACGAACGCCTGCGTCAGGAGGTCCTTATCCGCAAACTCCAGACCCAGCCGCTCCTCGAATTTTGAGAAATCCTTCGCCATAATCTGGCGGCAGCACGCCATCCGACGTACCCGCCGCGGTTTCAGCCGAAGGCCGCTGAACCGCACATCGCTCATCGCAGATCGCGGTCCGCGGCTGATGGCAGGCCTGGACCGCAATATGCTCTAAGCGCTGGACGATTGAGCTGCCGCCCTCGAATCGGTTATCAATATCTCATGTTCAGTCATTCTGACCCTCCTGTCCCTCAGCCGCCTCTTCCGGTTTCTCTTCCTCCTTCTTCTTGTCCACCTTATCCACCTCCTTCAGCTCACCGCGTTCTATCATATCCTTGAAGACCGCCCCCAACACACCATTGACGAAACGCCCCGAGGATTCTCCGCCGAACGTCTTGGCCAGTTCGATGGCCTCGTTGATCGCCACCTTGGAAGGGATGGATTCGGAGAATTTCAGCTCGAAAACGCCGATCCGCAGGATACTTCGGTCGACGTTGGTGATCTGATCGATCGGCCAATCGGGCGCGTACTTAGTGATGATCGCGTCTATCTTCTCGATGTGGGCGATGACCCCCTCGACCAGGTCAGAAACGAATCCGTTATCGTCGAAGTCCGGCGCGAACTCCTCGAGATTCGTCCGGACGACTTCCGGTACCTTATGACTCACCTTGCCGGTGAAATCCCACTGATAGAGGGATTGCATGGCGATGGTTCGGGCGAGATGACGGTTCGACATGTCTGTTTCCGATAAGTCTTGTTAACGGTACGAAGGAACGCGTGTCCGGCACGATGGTCTCCGGATCACGAACTCTCTGACTTCGACCCCTTCTTCCGGCCGACCGGCCCGCTCAGCTTGATCACCTGACGACCGGCGTAGGTGCCGCAACTCGGACAGGCCCGATGCGGCTGTTTGGGTTGCTTACACTTGTCACAGACGGCCAGAGTCTGCTTCTTCAGGGAGAAGTGGGACGCGCGGCGTCTCTTGTGTGAGCTTGTCCTCCTGTGTCCTGGCAGTGCCATAGCTTCTTCTTTAACTATACTAACGCAAAAAATGCGATTCGACTATAGCGGACGCGGGAGGCGATGTCAAACCTCCGTGCCCGCCGCCGATCCCCGACGAAAAAAGCCGCCGGCAAGCCGACGGCTATCGTCATCCGACGATGAAGGTCAAGAGAGGACCGCATTCGAGGACATCCCGACTGCTGGGTTCCTTGAGCTCGCCGTCTACGGTGCAGACGGTCGGCTGCTCGTATTCGATCACGGTGCGGCCGACCACGGCGTCATGGGTCGACGGTATCCCCAGGCCGGCCCACAAAGGTCCGCTGTTGGCGATGATGCCCCAGAATGACAGGCGACTCGACCGTATCATGAACGACCCCCGCTCACGCATAGCGTCAGGCAGGGCGCGGCAGCCCAGACCGATCTGGTCGATCGTGCCGGCCAGAATGGCCCGATGCGTCATGAACGGAGCCACCGGCGGATCGTAGCCTTCCGGAAAGACGATCTTCGCGTGCAGGTCCTTGATCAGGCCGTGACGCGGCTTCCGGAAAGTCAGCAGGGAGAAGAGTTCGTCGCCGAATGCTCCCAGGGCCACCCGGACCGCCCGCCACGGACCGCGCCGTTTGGTATCCGCGTAATACCTCTCCAGAAAATTGACCGGCAAGCCGGTTCCGTAGAAGAAGCCGTATTCATCATTGACCTTGAGCGCATGGGTATGCGCCAGGTCGAACGGACGGCCGTCTTCGATCTTGCGGCGGACCCGCTCGGCTAGCTGTGGGGCGGTATAGCGCGTGATGCCGAGCGAGGTGGCGGTATTGTTCATGGTACCCACCGGGAAGAGCAGTATCTCCGGCAAGGGCTTGCCGTTAGACAGGTGGGCGCGAATCAGACGGGTCACGTTCTGATGGATCGTGCCGTCGCCGCCGCAGAACGCCACCATATCGGTCTCTTCCTGACAGATGCGATCCGCGACCGCGTCCAGCTCAGCCAGTGTCTTCGGCTCATAGGTCCGGTAGGGCGTCGCCAGGATGGACGCCACCACCCTCCCCAGACCGGCGCGCGGGGTGCCCTTACCCGCACGAGGATTATTGACGAGAGTGATTCTGCGTCTCCTCACGGTTGCCTCCTTGTTGGAAAGGACGTCCACGCCAATAGTAACCGCATCGGAAGAAAAGGCAAGCGGATTTGCGACGGCCGCATCGATGATGTAAAAACGGAGTATAGCACCGCTCATGATGATGCGAAGGAAGAGACGATGACCGGCTCATTGAAAAAAGCGCCCTGGGCTACGCTCCCCGACGTCCACGACCTCTCGACATGCTGGAATCCGCACCGCCACGGAGCGCCTTTCCGGCAGGAATCCGCGGACCGGCTTCTCAGGCGGCTGCGGCAGGAGTACAGTGACGACCCGCTGCGCCGCTGGAAACGCGTGGCGCCGCTATGTGTCTTCGGCGGAGTCCGCCATTCACCGCATGTGCTGCATGAACATGCCAGCGGGACCTATGCCGTCTGTCCGGTCTGTCAGCGGACGATGGTCTGCAACTACGGAGCGGCCGGTCTCGAGCCGCGGAGCTGTGATTCCTGCGGACACGACCTGGACCTGAACGACTATTTCCAGCCGATCCTGCCGGGCAGCCTGACGGCCGAGGAGGAGCTCGTCGATCCGTATCGGGACCCGGCCGTCGCCGTGGCTGAAGCCTGTGCCCTCGCCCCGCGAGGTATTCCGCACCCGAGACTTCATGCCGTTGTCGCCATCCTGTCGGCGGAAGGCCTGTTGCGATCAGGCCATCACGTGTCCGACCTCGCCGAAAGGCGCACTTACCCGAAGACGGTCTGGAGCCGCTCGATCCATCACCGGCTAACCGGATGGCCGAGCCCCTGGGTCGTATTGGATACGGAAACGCCGGGGCCCGAGGTCACCGTGACCGAACCGGGGGAGCTGTTACTCAAGGCCCGCGGCATCAAACCCGCCCTGCCGGCGATACTCCGCCTCAAACGGCTTCTGGGCATGGACCTGGAGCTGCTGCAATCCCTGGCGATCGACTGCCTAACCAGGGCCCGGACGCGGGAACCCTGACAGACCAAACCGCCCCTATCTCCTGGGGCGGTTTTTCTCGTGTCTGAAACTTCAGAACGGCGGTCAGCCCTTGCCGGTCTTCTTCTTGGCGCCGGCGGCCGGGCGTGCCGGGCGCTGGCAACCACCGCTCTTGCCGCGCCGGGTGCCGGTAGCCTGCCGGCGCGGCCGCGCCCGCCTTTTACGACTATCGTCGGTTACCTTACCCGGCTTTGCCTCCCCGGCCGGCGGTTCAGGGGCGGACTCGACCTGCCGGGACACCGGCCTCAGCCGCTCATCCAGTATCACCGCGAAGATGAACATGAAATAGATGACGGAAAAGGCATACGGAATCTGTGCACCGATCAGACTGAGCACCGCGTCCACCAATACGGGCAAGGTCACGGCATGCAGACCTATGGCGAACCACTGTCCGTAACGGAGACGCACCCGCCAGATCCGGGCCAGTACCAGGGACAACAACGAAGCGACCAGGATATAGATGAGAAGGCCGGTCAGAGAGGCCAGGAAATAGGTCAGGCCGATGAGTATCGTGAAGGCGGCCGCGAGCGATCCGCTGTACTTGTCCAACCAGCGGATCATGTCTTCCTTGGTCAACCGCAGATCGGGCAGGTCCTTCACCGAATAGGCGCGCCGCTCCACCTCCGACTGGGCCAGGAAGACGGCGTCCTGGCCGATCAGGACACCCGAAACGCCCTTCATCCTCTCCGGAAAATCCATCCCCGTCACCGACGTGTCGACCTCCAGGAAGAACTCCTCATCGCTCAGCCGGTAGGGCATCGGCAACGATGTCGAGAAGTGGCCGCCATCGACAGTGAAATGGGTCCGTTCCGGCAGGTTCTCGGAGATGTAAGTTCGCAGTTCGCCCGCGCCTCGGAACAGCCCCGGACCGACGAGAGCCATGACGACGAGCGATATCGTCGCCAGCAGTCCGAGCAGATAACCCAGGGCTCCGCCCCAGTGCCTGGTCCGGACCGTCCGGTACCATTCCATGTCATAGCCGCTGCGGACGACTGTCCGCAGGAACCGGATGATCCGTGAATCTCTCTTGGTCATCGTCGTCTGGTTATGATGATGACGATCAAATCATGGTCACCGAAGACACGCCGTCGCCGTCCTCACGGAATCGCATCACGCGCACCCCTTGGGTATCCCGACCCAGCACGGAGACCGACTTGACCGGCAGCCTGATGATCTGACCGCGGTCGGATACGACCAGCATGTCCGTGACGTCCTTGGCGTTGATGACGAGCGCCGAGACGATCCGGCCGGTCTTTTGGGTCACATGAGCCGTCCTGATGCCGGAACCGCCGCGACCCTGTCGTTTGTACTGGGTCAAAGAGGTCCTCTTGCCGTAACCGTTCTTCATGACCGTCAACAGCTCGAAGGCCGACTGGACCTTCTTATCCTGGACGACCGCATCCATCCCCACCACGACGTCATCCTTCTTCAGCCTGATGCCGCGGACGCCCGAAGCCGTGCGGCCCATCGGACGGACATCCTTCTCGGAGAACCGGATAGCCTGACCTTGTCGCGTGACCATGACGATATCGTCGTCTCCGGCGGTCGGCCTGACCCAACGGAGCACATCACCCTCCCGCAGCTTGATGGCGATGAGGCCGCTCCGCCGGACATTCTCGAAATCGGTGATATCGGTCTTCTTGACCGTCCCCAGGGAAGTGGCCATCATCAGGTACTTATAATCCGACAGGTCCTCACTCGAAAGCACCGTCGACACCTTCTCATTGGGCGCCAGCTGGAGGAAATTCACCAGTGCCTGTCCTTTGGAGGTGCGGGTGGTCTGCGGGACGTCATAGGCCTTGAGCTGGAAGACGCGGCCGCGTGTCGTGAAGAAGAACAGGTCGGAATGCGTCGTGGTCGAGAACAGATGGGAAACCACGTCCTCCTCCTTGGTCTTGACCCCGGCCACCCCCTTGCCGCCGCGCTCCTGGGTCCGGAAGGTCTGTGGCGGCAGCCGCTTGATGTAACCGTCCGCCGTGGTCAGGACGATGGTCGGCTCGTTCGGTATCAGGTCCTCAGCCGCGAACTCCTTGACCCCGTGCGGCACGATCTTGGTCCGCCGCTCGTCCCCGTACTTCTCCTTGAGCGCGGCGGTCTCCTTCTGAATGAGTTTCATGATCTTCTTCGGCGACCGCAACAAGGACTCGAGATCCTTGATCAGCGCCTTCTTCTCCTTCAGCTCGTCCTCCACTTTCTGACGTTCCAGGTTGGCCAGCTGCTGCAGGCGCATCTCCAGGATGGCCACGGCCTGCACCTCCGTCAGCCTGAACTTCTTCATCAGGTTCGTCCGGGCCTCGTCCCGATCATAAGAGCGACGGATCGTCTTGATGACCGGATCGAGATGGTCAAGGGCGGTCTTCAGACCTTCCAGGATATGGGCCCGCTCCTTGGCCTTGGCCAGTTCATGCTCGGCCCGCCGCCGCACCACGGCACGTCGATGTTCGATGAACTGCTCCAGGGCGGTCTTGAGATTGAGCACCCGGGGCTGCACACCGTCCACCAAGGCCAACATGTTGAAATGGAAGGTGTCCTGGAGCGCTGTCATCTGGAACAGCCGGTTCAGCACTTTCTTGGGATATGAATCCTTCTTGAGTTCGATGACGACCCGCACTCCCGCCTTGGAGGATTCGTCGCGCAGGTCCCTGATGCCGTCGATCTTCTTCTCTTGGACCAGGGTGGCGATCTTCTCGATGAGTGATGCCTTGTTCACCTGATAGGGAACCTCGCTGACCACTATACGGAACTGCCCGCCCTTCATCTCTTCGATATCCGTCTTGGCCCTGACGACGATGCCGCCGCGTCCCGTACTGTAGGCATGGGCGATCGCCTTGCGGTCATAGATGATGCCCCCGGTGGGAAAATCCGGACCCTGGACGAATTCCATCAGCTCGTCGACCGTGGCCTCAGGATGGTCGATCAGGTGATCGATCGCCCCGCACAGCTCGCCGAGGTTGTGGGGCGGTATGTTGGTGGCCATGCCGACGGCGATTCCGACCGTGCCGTTGAGCAGCAGATTGGGCAGCCGGGCCGGCAGGACCGTCGGTTCCGTCTGCGAGCCGTCATAGTTCGGCGCGAAATCGACCGTCTCCTTCTCGATGTCGTAAAGGATCTCTTCGGCGATCGGCGCCAGGCGACATTCCGTGTAGCGCATGGCGGCCGCCGAATCCCCGTCCATGGAGCCGAAGTTCCCCTGGCCGGTCACCAGGGTATGCCGCAGGTTGAAATCCTGGGCCATGCGCACCAGCGTATCGTAGATCGCCGCGTCGCCGTGCGGATGATACTTGGCCATCACCTCACCGACCACGAAGGCCGACTTCTTGAACTTGGCCGCGGACTTGAGACCGACGCTCCACATGCCGTAAAGCACCCGCCGATGCACCGGCTTGAGCCCGTCACGGACGTCCGGCAGGGCCCGCCCGACGATGACGGACATCGCGTAATCAAGATACGACTCCTGCACCTCGTCGCTGATCGACCTGGGCAGGAGCTTATCGGCCTGCCGGTCCATCGGCAGCGCCGGTTGACTCTCCTTTCGGCTACTCTTCCTGGCCTTTTT
Organism: Parcubacteria bacterium SG8_24; assembly: GCA_001303185.1. Taxonomy (GTDB): domain Bacteria; phylum Patescibacteriota; class Patescibacteriia; order SG8-24; family SG8-24; genus SG8-24. The sequence continues at coordinate 14,498 of LJNP01000006.1, read as the reverse complement.
GATCTTCTTCTTGGGCATGCTCCGTCTCCGCGGCGGCGCGCGCCGCCTCTAACTTGGCTTTAAGCGCCTCGAAATTGGAGGTGTCCAGGGTTCGTCTCTGCTGCTCGAGTTCCAGGTCGCTGTCCACACTCTGGTTGGCCTGGCGTATCCGCTGCCTCATGGCGTCCAGGGCAGCGCGGAATTCGGCCATGTCGGAATCGGCCTCACTCTTCATCTCTTCCCAACTCGGTGCCGTCGTATCCGGCAGGCGCATATCAGCGAGCTGATACGGCAGGAGCACCACCCAGACAGCGAGAATGATGGCGGATACGGCACTGACCGCGGCCACCAATTTCAGCTTGGCGTTGCGGTCACCGCCGTCCGGCTCACTGCCCTCCGGCGGCGGGATATCTTCATGTGCTGTGGGATGATTCATTGCGGTTCCAAGATTACTATCTGCGATTCGTCCTGGGGCAAATCACGTTTGTTCACCTTCAGTATCGGGACCGGGTCAGGCTGTTTCATGCCCCGGGCCTTCAGGAAGGCATCGACCGTATCGAGGCCGGCACCCGTCTTCCCGGAACGGTAATGCATCGGGATCACGATTCTCGGCTCCAGCTGGTCGACCAAGTCCGAGGCCGCCTTGGCCGAGAGGGTATCTCCCCCTCCGACCGGCACGAACAGGATATCCACGCTGTGCACGTCGGGTATATGATTCCCGGACAACCCATGCTTCAGATCGCCCAGATGCATCAGATGCAGGCCGTCGAAGATGACGTGATAGATGGTATTGGGCCCCTTAACCTTGCCCTCGGCCTGATCATGGAAAGTGGCGACACCGGTCACGAAGATGTCCCGTGTCTCATATTCGCCGGGGCCGTCGATGACGAAAGGATCGCCGCCGACAGCGGCCACGTTGTCGTGCCGGGGATGGTGATGGCTGACGGTGACGATGTCCGCCGTCAGGTTGCGCGGCAGCTTCTTGCCGCCCTCCGCCGCGAACGGATCAGTGACCACGGCCACCTCTCGACCCTGGTCTTTCTCATGTATCCTGAAGCAGGAAAAACCGTACCAACTTATCTTCATATAGGGATTGGTCTGGCCGCGGGCCAGAGCGACGAAACGACGGACTACCGTCGTCTGCGCTTGCCGAAACGATAGCACGCGGAGCGGGAAAAGTGAAGGCTCGAAGACACCGTCGACAGGACGAAAAAACCGGCCCTCGGCGGGACCGGCCAGGCCGTTCCGAACCGACCTCAGGTCCGGAGGAAATTCTCAAGGGTACCTCGCCAATATTCTAATTCCTGGTCCAGTTCTTCCTCTTCCAGACCGCGCTCGACGACCGACCAGCCCTCCTCGAATGTCCTGATCCGATCGAGGATGGTCGGGGCCCACTTCTCGCTCAGCCCGACCATGCCGCGCAGTTCGGCTATCTTCCCGTCCATGGACATCTGCATATTCTTGTACTTCCGGAACAGGTCGTCGAATTCCTCGCGTTTCTTTCCCGTCACCAGCGAATCTATCTCCTCACGGGCCGAATCCCGAGCCGCCAGCAGGGCCTGCTCGATGGCGAATTTCTCTTCCGGCGTGAAATACCGCTCGAACGGCGAGGGGCGTTGCAGCTCCTCGGCCGGCCGGACCCCTTCGAAATAGCTGATCTTCCCGCCTTCATGGATGAACCGCTCGTACTTGTCCCGGATACCTTCATCCAGGTTCTTGAGGAGGAACGACTCTTCAGACGAACGACCGTAGGTCTCGTACATCTCATGGTAGGCCTTCCGGTGAGGCCAACTCTCCTTGCCGAGACGCGTAATCGTCTCGTGGATATGCTGATAAGGGACCGATGGGTTGGTCACGAAATTATGATAAGCCCGCTCGAACTTCTTCTTGGCCCCGTGATTGAAGCTGGGAGGCAGCTTCTCGATGGCCAGACGCATGAGTTCGAGGGTGAAGGCGTGCGGATGACGTTGTTCGGCCCCTTTTCCCTGTCCCATAAAGGTATTTGTATCTCTTCTGTATTTTACCAGAAAATCCCACCGTCTTCACGCCATCGGTCACGCGGAAGGGTCGGCGATGACCGGAATCGCGCCCTCCCAGGAGGTGCTGCCGGCCTCTTGTCAAAAGACCCCTTTTCCTATATAGTCGCCCTGACTAATTTATCCCGTGACACCGAGATGTCGCGGGCGCTCCGTGTACAGCGGGGTTAAACCGACCGGTTATGACAGACCAAAACAACGGATTGGAGGCGGTCCAGGGAAAACAGTCGCTGGACCTGACTACCCTCCTCTCAGACCGGACATTCCTCAACATCCCCAAGGTCGGGGACCTGGTGAAAGGGACCGTCATCTCGGTAGGCAACAACGAAGTCAACATCGATATCCACGGTTACCGGACCGGAGTGGTCCGGGGTCGTGAGATCCAAGACCCGTCCCGGGTCTACTCGGACGTCAAGATCGGAGACGAGGTCGAGGCCACAGTGGTCGACCTGGAGAACGAGAACGGCGACGTGGAGCTTTCGTTCCGCTTTGCCGGACACCGCAAGGCCTGGGATAACCTGGCCCAGCTCTTCAGGTCCGGAGAGATGGTGGCGGCCCAAGTCCACGAGGCCAGCAAGGGGGGCCTGCTCATCCGCCTGAACAATATCCCGGGATTCCTGCCGGTATCGCAGCTGGCTCCGGAGAACTATCCCCGGGTCTCCGGCGGCGACAAGTCGAGGATCCTCGAGAAGCTCAAGAAATTCGTCGGTCAGGACCTTGATGTGAAGGTCATCGACGTCAACGAGGCGGAGGAAAAACTGATTGTCTCGGAAAAGGCGGTCTGGGAAGAGAAACAGAAGAACGTCATCGCCAAGTACCAGGTCGGCGAGATAGTCGAAGGAAAGGTCAGCGCCCTGACCGATTTCGGCGCTTTCGTGAAGTTCGATATCCTCGAGGGTCTGGTGCACATCTCCGAGATCGCCTGGCAACGTATCGACCATCCGCGCGACCTGCTCAGGGTCGGCGATACGGTGCGCGCCGAAATCATCGGCATCGAAGGTTCGAAGATCTTCCTGTCGATGAAGAAACTGATCGAGGATCCCTGGACCCGGGTCAAGGAACGCTACCGGGTCGGCCAAGTGGTCGAAGGCAAGATCCTCAAGATCAACCCCTTCGGTCTCTTCGTCGAACTGGACCCGGACATCCACGGACTGGCCCATGTCTCTGAACTGTCTTCCCGCCCCAACGTCGATCCGACCAAGATCGCCAAATCGGGCGACACCATGGAATTCATGATCGTCTCCATCGAGCCGGAACAGCATCGCCTGGGTCTCTCGCTCAAGGCGCTGACCGAAAGCTCGGAGCCGACCGAGACCCCGGAAGAGGCAGAGGAAGAAAAGGCCGACCGACCGGCAGAGGCTCCCGAAGAGACCGCCGGACCTGCCGCCGATACCGAACCGGAGGCAGCGCCGGAAAAGGCAGAGGACGACGCCGAAGAAAAGACGGAATGACCGTATTCAGAACGCGAATCCCGCTGAAGCCTGGAACCCCCGAATGATTTCGGGGGTTTTGGCTGGTCAGGACCGTTGGTCCGACTTCGCCACCGGCCGCTTTTCAATGAGGCCGAAAGCGGCTATAGTGAGCACACGGATTCGCTGCATAATAATATGAAGAACGCGACCAAATACATAACGAAGAACCTGATCATATCGATCCTCATCTTCCTGGTGGTGGCCGGTATCCTGAGTACCTACAATCTCTCCGCCGAGAAGATCGAGGACGTGCTGATCAGTCAGGTCATAGAGCAGATCAACGCCGAAGAGGTGCGGTCCATCGAGGTCAGGGGCGATGAGCTGCTGGTGGAACTCAAAGACGGGACTAAGGAGAACGCCTCCAAAGAGCCCGGCGAATCCCTGTCGACGCTGCTCTCCAACTACGGGGTCGATCCGGCGAAGATGACGCAGGTCGACGTGGCGATCAAGGGCGAGTCGGGTTTAGGTTACTGGATGGGGGTCCTGTTGCCTTTCCTCCTGCCTTTCGCGCTGATCGCCTTCTTCATCTATTTCATGATGCGTCAGGTCCAGGGGGCCAACACGCGCGCCCTTTCCTTCGGTCACAGCAGCGCCCGGGAGATCCCCAAGAACTCCAAGGAACGCATCACCTTTAAGGACGTGGCCGGCGTGAAAGAGGCCAAGGAGGAGCTGATGGAAGTGGTCGAATTCCTGCGCAGTCCCAAGAAGTTCATCACCCTCGGCGCCAAGATCCCTAAGGGGGTCCTGCTGATGGGTAGCCCCGGCACCGGCAAGACGCTCCTAGCCCGGGCCGTGGCCGGGGAGGCTAACGTGCCTTTCTATCACATCTCGGGCTCTGAATTCGTGGAGATGTTCGTCGGCGTGGGCGCCTCACGGGTCCGCGACCTCTTCAACAAGGCCAAGAAGAACGCCCCCTGCATCGTCTTCATCGACGAGATAGACGCCGTCGGCCGTCAGCGCGGCGCCGGACTAGGCGGCAGCCACGACGAGCGGGAACAGACCCTCAACCAGATACTGGTGGAGATGGACGGGTTCGACCCGAACCAGGGCGTAATCGTGTTGGCCGCCACCAACCGTCCGGATGTGCTCGATCCCGCCCTGCTCCGTCCCGGGCGCTTCGACCGGCGGGTCATCCTGGACGAGCCGGACATCAACGACCGCGAGGCCATCCTGAAGCTGCATAGTGAGAACAAGCCGCTGCACGAGGACGTCAACCTGAGACGTATCGCCGAAAGGACGCCCGGCTTCTCCGGGGCCGATCTGGCCAACCTAGTCAACGAGGCCGCCATCCTGGCGGCCCGCCGCAACAAGAAGCGCACCTCCATGGACGAGATGGTCGAGAGCATCGAGAAGGTGCTGCTCGGCCCGGAACGCAAGAGTCATATCCTGTCCGAAAGCGAACGGAAGATCACGGCCTACCACGAGGCCGGACACGCGCTGGTCGCCCACATGCTCCCCAACGCCGACCCCGTACACAAGGTCTCGATCATCTCCCGAGGCGCCGCTGCCGGCTACACGCTGAAGCTGCCGAGCGAGGACCGCAAGATGCACCGCAAAGTGGAGTTCCTCGACGATATGGCCGTCTCGCTCGGCGGATATGCCGCCGAGATGGAGATTTTCGGCGGCAAGAACCTGACCACCGGCGCCTCCAACGACCTGCGTCAGGCCACCAACCTGGCCCGACGTCTGGTGACCGATTTCGGCATGTCCGAGAAACTGGGCCCGCGGACCTACGGCAAGAAGGAAGAGATGGTCTTCCTGGGCAAGGAGATCCACTACGAGCGCGATTACAGCGAGAAGGTCGCCGAACAGATCGACCAGGAGATCAACGCCCTGCTCGATGATGCGATGCGTACGGCCCGCAAGGTGATTCACGGACACCGGGATGACCTGGAAAAGATCGTCAAGGTGCTCCTGGAGAAAGAGACCATCGAAAAAGAGGCCTTCGAGGAACTGCTCGGAGCCAAACCGACCGCGTCGGACGGAGCCTGAAACTGACCGCCCTTGGGCAACCGGGCCGGAAAGTGCTATAGTAAGACGAGAAAAATTGGAGGTGCGCCGCGCCGGCGTACCCCGGACGAATCATCATAAGGAGGACTATGACACCACGCCCAAAAGACCCGCTCCCTTTCTACCGCGGCATCATCGGCGACGCCTGGCGTATCGCCTGGAACCATAAACATCTCTGGCTGTTCGGCTTTTTCGCCTCTTTCATCGGCTTCGGATGGATATCCGAGGTCTTCCTGGGTGTCGTCAAGAAAAGCCGGGAGCTGATCGTCATGTCCTACGGCGGGAGCGTCCAGCTGATTCCCGGGTTGGCCACGCTGAAGGCGATAATCCGCTTCTCGCCGTTCCCGATACTGACCTCATTCGTCTTCGTCGCCGTCGGCCTGCTGTTCGTCGGCCTGCTTCTCTGGATATCCACGGTGTCCGTCGGCGGTCTGATCGCCAGCATCAGGAAGATCGTCCGCGGCGGCGAACTGAGCTTCGGCGAGGCCGTCAGATCCGGTGCCGACTCCTTCTGGAGACTGTTCGGCATCAACATCTCGGCCAAGGTCATCGCCATATTGGCCGTTATCGTGACCGGGACCAACCTGTCGCTGCTCATCGCCGACGGTACGGTGATGTCGGCCCTCTACTATCTGGCCTCGTTCATCATCTTCACACTGCTGGCGGTCGTCGCCTCGCTGATCGCCGTCTATGCCTCCAACTACGCCGTAATCAAGGACAAGGGATGTTACGAGTCTGTCGTCGCCTCCTGGCACCTCTTCAAGAAACACTGGCTGGTGAGCATCGAGATGGCGATACTGCTGTTCCTGATCAATCTCGGAGTCGGCCTGCTGGCGCTGCTCCTGCTGTTCCTCCTGTCGGTACCGGTCGTCTTCCTCTTCTTCGTCTCGGCGGCGCTGAGTTCCATGGCCACCCTGGGTGCGATCTTCTTCGTCCTGGCCGTGGCACTGATGATAATCATCATGATCCTGACCGTATCGTTCCTGACCACCTTCCAGGTGGCGGCCTGGCTGCTGGTATGGTCCAGGGTCTCCGAGAAGGGAGTGGTGGCCCGCCTGATGCACTGGTGGGGCGCCTTGCAGCCGAAAGGATAGGTTCCGCCCGGCAGACCACGATACCGGCCCCGCGATGACGCGGGGCCTTTCGTATCTATCAGGACAGTATCGGTCATGCTTCCGATCCGGACGATGTGCTATAATTAAGGTGTATGCAGACCATCGAGGACCTGCTCGGTAAGAAGGATGAGGGCGCGGCAGAGGAACCGAAGAAGCGCAAGCCCGCCGACGAGACCGCGCAGGAGAAGCTACAAGACAAGATGCGCAAGATCCGCCTCAAGGAAAAGGAGGCGGAGACCAAGGCTAAAGCCGATCAGCTGGGATTCGACCACATCGACCTGGCCGGTTTTCCCATCTCCCCCGAGGCACTGCAACTGCTGCCGCGTGAACAGGCCAAGGAGCACAAGGTCGTACCCTTCTTCTATTCCGGCGAAGAGATCCGCATCGGCGCCGTCGACCCGAAGGGCCCCCAGATAAAGGAATTCGAGTTCCAGATCCAGGAACGCACCCACGCCCGGACCAAGGTCTACATGATCTCGGAACACAGTTTCGAGGTCGGTGAGAAGATGTACGACGCCCTGCCGGAAGTGAAGGAGGTGGTCAAGGGAGTCCAGATCACCGAAGACGACCTGGAGAAGTTCCAGAAGGCGATGGAGACGCTCAAGGACATCCACGAGAACGTGCAGAAGGTATCCATCACCGACTTCGTCGCCCTGATCGTCGCTGCCTCCCTGAAGTTCGGCACCTCCGACATCCACATCGAGGCCGAGGAGAAGAAGGTCGTAATCCGGTTCCGTATCGACGGCATGCTGACCCAGGTGGCCGAGGTCAAGAAGGAACTGTGGCCGCGCATCGTCAACCGCTTCAAGCTGATCTCCGCCCTCAAGCTCAACATCACCACTGTGCCTCAGGACGGACGCTTCACCATCTTCATGGCCGACGGATCTAAGGTTGATGTCCGCGTCAGCACCCTGCCGACCACCTGGGGCGAATCGATCGTCATGCGTCTGCTCAAGCCTTCGGCTATCAACCTGGCCTTCGAGGATCTGGGTATCCGTGGCAAGGCTTGGGAACAGCTCAAGCGGGAGATCTCCCGGCCCAACGGCATGATCATCACCACCGGTCCGACCGGCTCCGGCAAGACGACCACGATGTACGCGGTGCTCAACAAGCTCAACAGCGAGGACACCAAGATCATCACCCTGGAGGATCCGGTCGAGTACAAGCTGGCAGGCATCAGCCAGTCGAACATCGACAAGAGCAAGGATTACACCTTCGCCAAGGGCCTGCACTCGATCCTGCGTCAGGATCCCGACATCATCATGGTCGGCGAGCTGCGCGGCCTGGAAACCGCCGAAGTCGCCATCCAAGCGGCGCTGACCGGCCACCTGGTCATCTCGACGATCCATACCAACACCGCAGCCGGCACCATCCCCCGCTTCCTGTCCATGGGGGTCAAGCCGTTCCTCCTAGCGCCGGCCCTGAACGCGGTCATCGGCCAGCGTCTGGTCCGCCGCATCTGCAAGAAATGTGAGGTAGTCGAGGACGAAGTCGATGCGGAGAGGATGAAAACGATCAAGGAGACCCTGAGTAATCTCGCGCCCGACTCCGGCTACGAGGTCGATTTAGACAACCTCAAGTTCTACCGGGGCACCGGCTGCGACGTCTGCAACAACACCGGCTACAAGGGTCGCCTGGGTATCTATGAGATATTCACCATGACCCCCAAAATCGAAGAGGTCATCCTGAGCGGCAAGGTCTCCGAATACGAGATGCAGGATATCGCCATCGAACAGGGCATGGTGACGATGGTCCAGGACGGGTTACTCAAGGCCCTGGACAAGATCACCACGGTCGACGAGATATTCCGGGTCGCCAAGACGTGATACCGGGACGGCCTGACCGACCGCCGGAACAGGCGGTTTTTTCGCACAAAAAAGACCCGCCTGCGGCCTTGAGCCGTGGCGGGTCAGACAGTCGTTGCGGACGGGATATCAGGTCACCTTCTTACCGGAACCCTTGGCGCGGTCCCGCAGCGGAATCACCAGATTGGGCCGGATCCGATCCGGATCGCCGGAGGGCGGCACGGGTAAACCGGGCCCGAACTCGTCACGCCCCTCCGTCCGATAGATGACGGTGGTGACATCGCGTTCGGCCGCCCTGACGAAGATCCGGTCGTAATCGTCGACCTTGGTGACGCAATGCCGCCCCTCATGCATCAGGGTCTCGAAGATATCGTGGACCGAGCCCAGGGACGTCGGCGTCAGGGCGGCCAGCCAGATCTCCTTGTACAGTCCTTCGCCGATTCCGGCATAACCGGCGGCCCGGCGCATCTTCTCGTCCAGCGGATAGTAGAGCACGATCGGGATGCGTGCCCGATCGGGGAACTGGCGGGCGAACATCCGGAAGGCCTCCTGGAAACGCCGCTGGCTGTCCTGGTCGAGCTCCCCGAACCTGACGAGGCGGTACTCGAACTTCTTGGGCACTATCTCCGAAGCGGTCGGGAAGCCCAATGCCTTCAGGAAGGACCGCAACTCGAGACTGTCGCCGCCGACCACGCGATACCCGTAGATCTGACTGGCGTCGCTGTCGATGGCGCGATGGCCGGTGGCGATGCACAGCGGACCGTCTCCGTATGCCTGACGGACCGCCCCGAGCCAGGCCTCGCGCGAGCGATCGCTGAAATCTTCGGCGTGGACGCGCGAGAGCGCCCGCACCTCGAGCCCGGACGGCCGCGAGACGATGTGCTGGAACAGGGAGAAGGTCAACCCATCACAGGTCAGGGCGGCCAACAGCCGGCCCAGCTCGCCTTCGTATTCGTAGAGGCTCTTGATGACCCGCTCCTCCGAGACCAGCGACTTCCGGGACAGCGAGTAGTCGAAGAGCGAGTGACGCCACCAGTCGTCGGTGCACTCCACCATGACCCCCAGCACGAACAGTCGCGTGTTCTTGGGTTCGGACTTGGTGAAGATCGAGCCGAGACCCTGTAGCCTGACCAGGGGGGCTTCCGTGGCGAGAAACTTGAAATAGCGCGATACCCGGTCGAAGACCTGCCGTACCTCAGGCGTGTTGAGGATGTAGACCGAGGTCTCTCCGGGCGGGGCGAAAGAGGGTCGGTCGACGTATTCGATCCGGAAACCCTTGTCCTCGTCGAAGGCGTTGCAGATGAACTCACGCAACACCTTGTAGGCCTTCAGCCCGTCGTTGCCGATCGGCTGGTCCCAATCCTGGAAGGCATCCAGCGTCATGAACCAGGGCTGTCGTGACTTCCTCAACTCTCCCCGGTCCGTCGGCTCGAAATAATTGAAGTGGATCTGCCGCACCTGACGGCCGCCGATATCCACCTCTTCGGTGTCGAAGGCCAGGTAATAGGACCCGAGATAATCGGTGGAGGTCACCGCGACCTGCAGGCCGAGACGCAGGGCGGCCACGGTCGACAGCTTGGTGCCGGAACCCTTGTGGCCGATGACCGCCTCGTCATCGAGCCGGTCGCGTTTCGTGGTACTGCCCACAAGCTCCAGATCCTTGCGGTTCAGGGATCCGCGATTGGTGATTTTAAGGTACTTCACCGCCGCACCTCCATGTTAGCGACGCGTATCTAATGGCGCGGGAGGGCATCCGTCGACACGACGGTGCCGCATCAGTCGACCATAACACGGGCCCGACCGCCCTACAAGCTAAAAAAATAGGGCCGGAACTGTCACGTTCCGGCCCGGAGGAGGAGAGGGGGCTGTCTTTTCATCGCGCGTCGGCCATCAGCCGATCGTCTTTCTTGCGGTCCGACTGGCAGCCGCGCTTCTTGCACCAACGCTTCCAGTATCCGGCCACACCGATCTTCTTGCCGACGCCGGAATAGTATTCCGACGCGCCGTTGTAACGGATGACGGCGTAGCGCCAGGCAGCGGTCTCGCTGACCTTGCCGGCCTTCTTCTCGTAGTAGGTCCGCAGGTACACGGCGGCCGAAGCCATGGCGTCCGGCAGGGAGTGCGGATCGATCACGCCGTCGCGGTCGTAATCGACGGCGTACTCGGACCACTGAGGTTTCCCCTCGGCGGCACCCTTGACCAGGGTGGTGGGCAGGAACTGCATCGGGCCCATCTCCAGAGCGTAGGCGGTGCGGACCTTGAACGGATCGCAGACCTGGGTCCCGTCGGTCCGGCGCTGTTCACAGATGGAACGCAGGGCCAACCAGTTACGCCAGCACATGTCCGGACCGTACTCCTTCACGCAGACGCTGTTCTTATAGGACAGCCTGTAAGCCCGGAACCAGGCCCGACCCTTGCCCCAACCCGACTTCAGCCCAGCGGTCTCGGCCTGCCAGATCCCGTAAAGGGCCCCGGCGGGCACGCCGTAGGTGTCGGCCACCTGTTCGATCAACTCGAACGGGTCATCGGGCACGACGTGTTCGGTCGCCGCTGTCGATGCGGCGGTCAGGTCGTCGCCGGGCCCATCCGACGCTTTGGCGTGCGCCACACGCACTTCGACGGAGGCCTTTCGGGACCGACCGTCGTCTTTGGCCTGTCTCTCCAGGACGAGGGACCAGGCCAGCAGCCCCAAAAGTAATACCCCTAGCAACGTTTTCATCAGAGAACCTCCGTCTGTCCCCAGTCAGGGTGGTTTATCAATGAACTTCAGAACGATTATCAACCTCCCGATTGACGCCTTATGCTAACACAAAAACCGGCGTCTGTCAACCTGATACCGGCCTCTTTAAGCCTTATTCCGGCTTATCCTGAAGGGGAGGGCTAGACGCCGCGTCCCAGGACAGCCGCCTCACCTCACCCTCATCGAATCCGATTTTAAGCTCATGATAACCGGGCAGCCCCCTGAGGCTCGGCACCCGGTCGGCCCACTCGACGAAGATGACCGTATCCGGCTTGCCGACATAATCGCCGAAGCCGATTTCCCACAGTTCCGACTCCTCCTTGAGGCGGTAGGCGTCGACATGGCAGAGCGTCCTGATGCCCCGCGCCGCCGCCCCGGCGCCGGTCTTGTGAAAGCCCATCAGCACGAAGGTCGGGCTGGTCACGGCAGACTCCACCCCCAGGGCACGGGCCACCTCCTGGACGAAGGCGGTCTTGCCGGCACCGAGCTCGCCGACGAGACCGATCGTCTCGCCGCCCCGCAGCGTCGCGACGAATCCCGCGGCGTACTCCTTGAGCTCTTCCAGGTCATGTATCGTCTTCTCCGGCATGTCCATATCCACAAATCAACGGCCCAATTCCCAAGAGGGGTCGGCCTCCATCCCGACCCAACTGTCTCCGCGGCTCCAGGGACGCAGCCGATAATATGCGGCCAGCGCGACCATCATCGCGTTATCCGTACAGTAATCGAGCGGCGGTTCTACATAACGCATCTTGAGCGGTCCGGCCGCGACCTGCTCCTTCAGTTCCTGCCGCAATTTCCGGTTGGCAGCCACGCCGCCGGCGAGCATCACGGTCCGGACGCGCTCGGCCCGGGCGGCCCGAAGGGTCTTGGTGACCAGGACATCGACGATCGCCTGCTCGACCGAAGCGGCCACGTCGGCCAGGAACCGCTCATCATCCAGATTTTCCTGCCGGTCGCGCAGGAAATACCGGACCGCCGTCTTCAGTCCGGAAAAGGAAAAATCGTGGTCGGATCGGTGGATCAGCGGGCGCGGGAACTCGAAAGTTCGCGGATTTCCCTTCCGGGCCAGGGCGGATATCGCCGGGCCGCCGGGATAGCCCAGGCCCATCAGTTTGGCTGTCTTGTCGAAGGCTTCGCCCGCGGCATCATCTTTGGTGGCACCGAGCAGCCGGAAACGGCGGTGTCCTGACATCAGAAGCAGCTCAGTGTGCCCACCCGAGACCACCAGGACCAACGCCGGGAAGAGCCCCCTTCCCCTAGGCAGCGGACCCTCGCCGGAGGCCGGAAGAAAACCGGAACAGACATGCGCCTCGATATGGTTCACCCCGACGATGCGCTTGCCCCAGGCCGCGGCCAGGGTGCGGGCGGTATCCAGACCGACTCGTAATGAGGTGACCAGACCCGGCCCGCGGGTGGCGGCGATCAGGTCAACCAGTCTACCCAACTGTCGCCCGTCGGCCTCCCCCGTCACCCGCTCGGCTAATTCAAAAAGTAGCGGCGGCAGGGTCACCGCGTGCTCCCGGGCTGCCACTTCCGGCACGACGCCCCCGTACTTCCGATGTATCTCCTGCGTCGACACGAGATGGACCGACCGCCGTACCTGACCGCTCCTGATATCCAGATAGGCGACCGACGATTCGTCGCAGGAAGTCTCTATTCCCAGTATGCGCATAACTGGAAGAGAGTATATCATGGAGCGCTGTCTGTCCACCCCGTCCGCTGGGCCGGACGTCTTGACTGGGAGGCGAAAAAGACGTAATATCGGAGACGTTTCCGCCCATCTTCGGCCCCATCGTCTAATGGTTAGGACAGCACGCTTTCAATGTGCTAATCCGGGTTCGATTCCCGGTGGGGTCACCACCCCCCGTCGCTCCAGCCGAGCTGGAGCTATGGGGGGTGTTTGATTCTACGCTAGGAATCGGATACGGCCGGTCACTCAAATCAAAACCGCCCAACATCCGGATGGGCGATTCGTCTGATACTCTACTGATAGGTCATTGTATCCCGGCTGGAGAGGCCTGACGCGGTCCTGCACTGAAACTTCCGGTATCCCCACCCAGACAGAAATCTATCGCGTAGGTCGTGCCGTCCGAGGTGTAATCATAGCGGTTCTGGATCTCCGTGCAGGAGCCGTCGGCCGGCGTAGGAGCCGGACTGATGTTCCCGTGATATTTGGTACCCACGCAGGTGTCCGAAAAATCGCTGGTATCGCATAAGGTGGTCGCATCGACGCCCAGGACGATTCCCAGCATCTCTAGGGGATAGCCGCCACGGTCGTTATAGTACAACTCGAGGGCCTGGCTCAGTTGTCGGACGTCGCTTACCCGGACGGAATCGCGAGCCTTAGCCCGGGCCCTCCCGAAGACGCCAGCGGCGATCGTCGACAAGAGACCGATGATGAAGATCACCACCAGAATCTCGACCAAGGTGAAGCCCCTTTTCGTTTCACGCATAAGAGGTCAGATATCAGCCCGGAGGGTGCTTATACCATAATCATATTATATCATGGTAGCAAATGACCCATAAGACCCGCGGACCGCGAGAACTGACCCCATGAGACCGCTCTACGGAAAAATCGCGGCCCTCGTCATCTTCGGCGCCTATTTCCTGAACGCGGCGCTGAAGCCGCACGAGTGGCATCTGATCGACGGGGTGAACCTGATCTTCCATGAGGCCGGCCATTTCATTTTCGCCGTCTTCCCGCAGCAATGGATAGAGATCGCCGGCGGGTCGGTGATGCAGGTATTGGTTCCCCTGACGGTGACCGTCACCCTGCTGCTCAGGAGACAGGCGCACGCGGCCTGCCTGGCCCTGCTCTGGACGGGACAGAGCCTCATCGACGTCAGTGTCTACGCGGCCGACGCGCTCAAGATGCAGCTGCCGCTCATCGCCGACGGACTGATCCACGACTGGAACCATCTGCTTTGGCACTTCGGAGCGCTGCGCCATACGGAGACGATCGCCCGTTCGATCCATCTTTCCGGACTGGTCGTCATCGGCCTCGGTCTGCTCGGCGGCCTCCTCCTGTCCTTCGCCAGACGACCCGAAACGTACCGACCCGCCGGGACCCGTGACCGAGGTGATACGGCGGAAGGATAATGGACGGCCGATCCGACAACTACGGTCGCCGCTCCTTCGGGGCGGCGATTCTTGGTATAATTAAGGTGTGGAGCGGCCGGAGCGGCCGCCCCGCATCCCTATGACCGGAGCAAATAAGCCTAAAAAGAAGGGTGAGGAGGCTGAGGAGGACGAACGTCGGCCCGAAGGTCCGATGTTCAGGACCCTGGGTGCCCGGGTCAATTTTCTGGTTATCGCCACCGCCGCCTCGCTGCTGGGGG
>LJNP01000046.1 GCA_001303185.1 Parcubacteria bacterium SG8_24 | reverse complement strand
GCCTCTCCACTCCGTTCCCCGGGCCGGAATAGGCCCGCAGGGCGGCCTCACCGGGTCTCTCCACGGCGATGCGTGGACGGAACTCTTCTGGCACGGCCTCGAACGCAAAATAGACCGCCAGAGGGGCGGCTATCAACAATACCAACCATACGCCTTGACGGCGCAATCGTCCGGCGATCACCTCGCCCCAGCGGCCGAAATGCCGACTGAGCCGTTGCTGGACGCCACCTAACCGTATCCGATTTGCCTGTCGCATCGCCATCCGTGATTTCTGGTCATCGGCCGGGTCGGGAATATCCCTTCCTCCCCAAAATGCCGTACATAGCCCTCTTGCCCGCCTCCACACCCGGTTGGTCATAGGCATCGATATCTAAGAGCTCCCCCGCCACCGCTGTCGCCGCCATGAAGAACATCATCAGGCCGCCGACCGTCTGGCCGGAGATCTCCGGGATGAAGATGGTGCCGTTCGGCCGCCCCTGACGCTTCAGGGCGTGGGCCGTGGCCGCCCTTTCGGCATGGATGATCTCGCTGAAGCGGTGTCCGGACATGTAGGACAGGCCGTCCAGATCGGTGAGGGTCGACGGTACGACCAGGTCCTCACGGAAACGTTCCACCTCGATAAAGGTAACTGTCTTGTCCAGCGGCCCCTCGTTATACAACTGGATCTGCGAATGCTGGTCCGTGGCTCCGAGTGCCGCCACCGGAGTCTGGCCGACGCGGACGGTCCGGCCCCGCCGATCCGTGCGTTTACCCAAGCTTTCCGCCCACAGCTGACGGAACCACTGACCCAACTCCCGGAGGGAGTCCGCGTAAGGCATGAGCACTGTGATGTTCTGCTTCCGTCTGACGAAAGCGTGATACTGGAGGCCGGCGAACAGGGCTGGCGCCCCTCCGGACGGCTTCTTCACAAAACTGTCCCGCACTTTCCGGGCGCCGGTGATGAGTTGAGTCACCCGGATGCCGGCACAAGCCGCCGGGAACAGGCCGACCGGAGTGAGCGCCGAAAAGCGGCCGCCGATACCTTCAGGCACGGGCAGGGTGCGATAACCTTCGCGTCCGGCGATCGAACGCAGGAGGCCCTTCTCCCGGTCGGTCGTGGCTATGACGTGCCGGGCGTGGTTCCGGCGGCCGACTTTCCTGATCAGCCGGTCGCGCAGCAACAGGAAGGTGCTCATCGGCTCGATAGTGCCGCCGGATTTGGAGACGATGTTCAGGGCACATCTCTTCAGGTCGACCGAACGCAACAGTCCGGTGATCTCTTCGGGATCGGTGTTGGCTCCGATGAACCTCACCTCCATACCCCGATCGTCCCGTCCCAGCGCGCTGATGAGGGCCCGGGCACCCAAATCGGATCCGCCGATACCGATGACGATAAGGGTACGGAAACGGGCCGCCACCTCCTCGGCCAGGACCATGCATTCGCGCATCTCGGCCCGGCGCTCCGGGATCCCCAGGAATCCGGGACGTCCGGTCTCACCGGTCCCGAGTACGTCCCGCCGGGCCGAACGCAGCGACCTCTTCAGGGACTTCAGCTGTCCGGCGGTCTCCCCGGACCGCCCCACCTTGGCGGCCAGCATGTTCGCATGATCGTATCTGATGAGATCTCGGGAAGGCATAATATTCGGTTAAGCCCCTTAAGTATAGCCTGAGGCCGGCTTAGGTGCGAGCCTGGTCTTTCGCGGCCGATCGGGTCATCGCCCCCGCGGCGCCCTTCAGGCGTCGGCTTCAACGGCCTTCTCGTCCAACCAATCCTTCAGCGCCCGGGTCTCTTCCACGTCATCACGGTTATACCTGATGATCGCCTGCAGTCTGTCCCGGTCGCCGCTCTCCAACCATTCCTCATAGAAAGCCACCGATTCGGCGCCGGTGCCGATCTCTGTCGAGCGGCGGAAACCTATATGGGCACCCAGGTATTTGAGTCCGTAGAAATACAGCGGAAACACCACACTCGACTTCACCGCCTCGTTCAGATCGATCATCCGGCTGCGGAAACGGTCCAGCGCCGCGGCGCCCCCATACTTATGTTCGAGTATGTCCAGCCTCGATATCTCGTAGGTCCCGAAATGATAGACCGTGAAGTCATCGGACAGCCTCTCCATCCAGGCGAGCGCCTCCTGCCACATCCGCCCTTCGTCTTCCGGACTCTCGGCCAACAGGTGCTCATACCTCTCTTTCCGGTTCTCCCGCACCAGGAAACCGAACAGGTACTCGACGGTCCGGAGCGGATCGCCCTCGATATCGAAGAATATCTCCGTTCCGGTCTCGGGAAAGGTCACCGGCTCACGGACGAAGTGCCGCCCTTCCAGGAGTGCCCTGGCCTGCAGACGTACCCGATCCAGATCGGTCCGGCTCAGCCGGGGCGAGACGGACGACAGCCAGGCGATATCCATCGCGGCGGCATCCTCTACGGTACGCACGCCGTGCTCACGCAATACGTCCAACACCTTACGGCGCACGTTATAGAGCAGGGCGATGTCCCCACTGCCTTCGGCCAGGGAGATGCACTGGTCGAACCACGGCGACTGTTTGCAGCCGGCTGACAGGTGGGGCGACGGCTGATGTCCGGCCAGGATAAGTCTCATGTCGTCCAGGGCGGTCTCGTACTGCGGCCAGAATTCGTCCACCGCAAAACTCAGGGTGACCCCGGAACCGTTCAGGATATACCCTTCCATCGGCCGGATGCCCTGGAGCCTCTGGAGAAGGTCCGCATAGCAGGTGAGCTGATAGCGGTGGGCGTCCGTGAGACGCTCGGCGCTCTTGATGTCGATGGCGACATAATGGTACTCACCGAGGTCGGAACGACGGTCGGTCCTCTTCTCGAGCAGGTCCGGCTCGCCACTGAGACCGTCCGCCAGGAGCTGGCCGTGATAGATCAGGTCCGCGCCTTCCCGCATCAGGCGCAGCGTGTCCCGAAAGCGCGCCCGAGGCGTCCGGCCCTGAGGTTCCACCAGTTCACGGCCGGCGACCATCTCCCTCTCGTGGACCAGTCCCCGCTCACGGAGCATCTCGGAGAACCTGGTCTCCGACGCCTTCTTCTTCGGGTCACCATACTCGTCAAAGTACAGCCAGTGGGGGCAGGCGGCGTATTTGAAGAACATGCCGGCACTGATCACCGGCCGCCTCTTCTTCCTCATCATTCCCTTACCGGTCACATTATTCGTATTTCAGGGCGGTGATCGGATCGAGTTTGGCCGCCTTGCGCGCCGGATAGATACCGAAGACCACGCCGACGACCACGGCCACCGCCAGAGCCGCCAACAGCGAGGGCAGAGAGACCAGATACTGCACGTCGAAGCCGGTATATCTGGCGTAGGCGATGACGGCGAGAGTGATACCCGTACCCAGGCCGCCGCCCATGACCCCGCCGATGGTGGTGAGCACTACCGCCTCGTACAGGAACTGGTTCTGGATCGTCCCGTTCTTGGCCCCGAGCGCCTTGCGGAGGCCGACCTCGCGGATGCGTTCGGTGACCGAGACCAGCATGATGTTCATGATGCCGATGCCGCCCACCAGCAGGGAGATGGCGGCCAGCAGCCCCAGAAGTATGGTCAGCGCGTTGGTGACCGTACCGATGGTCTCCACGACCTCGGTGAAAGTATGGATCATGAAATCGTCCTTAGCCTCATCCTCGATCCGGTGTTCGCGGCGCAGCACCCGGGCCGCCTCGACCGCGATCTCGTCGACATACTCCGTCGCCGAGACGATGACATCGATCTCCTGCACGTACTCATCGCCGGTCAGCCTCTTGTGCATCAGCGTCAGCGGTATGAAGGCCAGTGTGTCGAAATCGAAACCCATCATCAGGCCGCGGGACTCGGTGACGCCGACGACCTCCAGAATCATCCCCTTCATCTTGATGCTCTTGCCCACCGGATCCTCGCGTCCGAAAAGCTTGTCCGCCACCTTGGGTCCGATCACCATGACCTGAGCCAGTGTCCTGTCCTCGCGGTCGGTGAAAAACCGACCGGAGGCGATGTCGGTCTGCACGTCGAATTCCGGATAGTTCGCCGTGGTGCCGATTATCATGGTCTGGTGTTCCTTGTTCCGGTACTGCAAGTACGCCTGGTCCATCTGGAAACCGACGACATTGGTGACGTGCGGCAGTTCGGCCAATTCCTCCATGTCATTCCGGTCGATGGAGACCACCGGACCGCCGGTGATCTGACTGGTGATCGATCCCTGATGCGACAGTTCCGGCACTGTCGCGTTGATGGTGATGAAATTCTTGCCGAACTGTTCCACCTGACCCAGAATGTAGCTCTGCAGGCCGAAACCCAGCGAGACGATCATGGTCACCGAAAAGACACCGATGGTCACGCCGAGCAACGACAAGGCTGTACGCAGACGGTTCCTGCGGAGGTTCCTGATGGCCAGTCCCAATGTGGCAAGGAAATCCATAGACGGCTCATTCCTCCCTTAGGGCGACGATGGGATCGAGTCGGGCGGCGGCCACGGCCGGCGAGACGCCGGAGACCATACCGATCGCCGCCGCCACCGCCAGGGCCAGGACGATATAGGAGGCGGGCATGAAAAAATCCCACTGATAACCGGCATTCGATACGAGTAGGGCGACGACGTACGAGATGGCGATACCTAGGGTCGCCCCGACCAATCCGCCGGCCAAGGCGATGGCGGCGCTCTCGGTCAGGAACTGCGTCCGGATACGGGTGTTGGTGGCCCCGAGCGCCTTGCGGAGACCGATCTCCCGGCGGCGCTCCCGGACGGAGACGAACATGATGTTCATGATGTTGATGCCGCCGACCAGCAAGGAGATGGCGGTGACCACCAGCAGGAAACCGTTGAACGCTCCGGTGACGCTCCCCAGTATCTCCGCGGCCTGATCGGTACTGCGGATGGAGAAATCGTCCTTGGACGGGTCCTTGATGTGATGCCGTCGACGGAGCGTCTCCGCCACCCGGTCCTTGAGATAATCGGTGTCGGCGCCTTCCGCGACCTTCAACCGGATGAAATTGACGTGGGTGACGCCGGCGATCAGCTTCTGGGCGGTGGTCACCGGTATGAGCGCCGTATCGTCCTGATTCTGGAAGAAGGCCGCACCCCTTTCCTCGAGTATGCCGATGACCTGGAAGCTGATGTCCTTGATCTGGATGGTCTTACCAAGCAGGCTCTCGTGAGGCGAGAGGTTTTCGGCGGTCTCCGGACCGAGGACCGCGACCCGCGCGTGCCGGCCGATATCCGATTCGGTGAAGAACCTCCCTTCCTCCACCTCGAAATCCTCCAAGACCGGCGTCTGTTCATTCACACCACTGACCGTCGTGGTCGTGGACTCCCGGCCGTACTCGATGACCTCCGCCGAATTCACGTACGGCGTCATGGCCACGATGCCCTCCAGCTCGGCCAGGGCTTCCGCGTCCTCCAACTTCAACGAGGTGACGACGATGCCGTAAGCTATCGGCGGTGGACCCTCGTCATCGCTGCTTCCGGGAATGATGCCGATCAGATCGCCGCCGAACGACGTCACCTGCTTCAACACCAGATCCTGGGCGCTCAGTCCCACTGAGGCCACGACCAACACGGACATCACCCCGATGATGATGCCCAGCGTCGACAAGAACGCCCTGCGTCGTGCGACCCAGAGCGCCTTGAGCGAATAGACGATGTCCTGGAAACTGTCCATAACCCCCTCAGGACACGATCTTGCCGTCTTTCATGTGGATGACCCGTTCGGTAAACTCGGACAGGTAGGCCTCGTGCGTCACCATGAGGATGGTGTTCCTCTCGTCATGCAGCGCCCGGAGGATGGACATGATCTCTTCGGTCGCCTTGGAATCGAGGTTGCCGGTCGGTTCGTCGGCCAGGATGAGCGACGGTGAGTTGATCAGTGCCCGGGCGATAGCCACGCGCTGCTGCTCACCGCCGGACAGCTGATTCGGATGGTTCTCGAGCCGATGCGACAAGCCGACCAGATCGAGCAGTTTCCGGGCCCGCTTCTCCACGTCGTTCTTGATCGTCTTCGGCCGGTAAGTGGTCGGCAGCAGCACGTTGTCGAGTACCGAGGTGCGCGGCAGCAGATTGAAGGACTGAAAGATGAAACCGATGCCCTGATTACGCATCTCCGCCAGCTCGTCATCGGTGAATTTAGAGGAGTCGCGTCCTTCGAAATGATAAGAACCCGAGGTAGGCCGGGCCAGGAAACCCAACACGTGCATCAGGGTCGACTTGCCGCAACCGGAAGGTCCCATGACCGATATGAACTCCCCTTCCCGGATCGAAAGGTCGACGCCGTCAAGCGCGTGAATGGTCGTCTCACCCTGCCGGTAGAACTTGGTTATGTCCTTGAGACGGATGAGTTCCTTGCCGTGTTCGTGGTTATTGACTTTGGCCATGTCATTTCTCCCGTTCAGAGACGATGACCGTATCCCCCTCCTTGAGGCCACCAAGGACCTCGGCGAAATCGTCGGTCTCCAGACCGATCGTCACCTCGACCTCCTTGACTACCTCGTCATCGAGAACCCGGACCATCAATCCTCCGTTCTTGGCCCGCAGGGCCCGCGACGGGATGCGTAATACGCCCCGCTTGCGTTCGGTCTCGATGTCGAGATCGGCGGTCATGCCGGAACGCAGCCGCGGATCTTCCTCCTCGAAACGTATCTTGGTCTCGTAGAAGATGACGTTGTCCACCACGGTCTCCGCCGGCTGGATAGCCATGACCGAACCCATCCACACGTCGTCGTCGGTGAAGGCGTCCAGGGTTATCTCGACCGGATTGCCGATGGATATCCGGGCGATATCGATCTCGGAGATATTGGCGATGATCTCGAAATTGCCCTTGGCGTTGAGTATGACGATGACCTGACTGGGCTGGACGGTCTCGCCTTTCTCCGCAGCGATCAGCGTCACGGTGCCGTCGACCGGAGCGGTGATACGCCGCTTGTCATACTCGCTCTGAAGGCCGGCCAATCTGGCCTCCTCGGC
The DNA here is from genome assembly GCA_001303185.1 of Parcubacteria bacterium SG8_24. GTDB lineage: Bacteria > Patescibacteriota > Patescibacteriia > SG8-24 > SG8-24 > SG8-24. The sequence goes on along the minus strand of LJNP01000046.1, from coordinate 2,959 downwards.
GGAGACGACGGCCCGCTGGGCAGCGATGGCTTCCGGACGTGCCCCGGACTGCTTGAGCGCCAACGCGGCCTCGGCCTCGGCAAGCGCCTTCTCGCTCGTGGTGACGGTATTTTCGGCAGCACTCAAGGACGCCTGGGCGTTGGAGACGGATATCTCGGCGGACGTGATGTCCGTAGCGTTGAGCCTCTGCTGCAGGTCCAGCGCCGATTTGTCCGCCTGGAGCTTCTGGATCGAAGCCGATAAGGTACTCAAGGCGGTGTTGATATTAAGTTCATAGGAAGCGAGCGTAGTCGAATCGATCCCGATCGCGTAATCGAGCACGTTGGCGCAAGCCTCAAGATGGGTCTTCACGTCCAGGAGGTACCCCCTGACTAATCCATAAGAGGTTTCGACAGCTTCGACCGTACCGACCGTCTTGACCGATGCCACTTCCGACGTCAGCCCGATCAGGCTGGACTTGGCCACACTGCGCGTCTGGACCGCGTCCGTCTCTGCCTGAGAATTCGATGAGGTGAACACCAGGAAACCGTCAGTCGTGAACAGCGGGCTCGACAAGCGCGTCAGGGCATCATCGGCGACGATAGCCGCGTCATCGAAATCACTGAGGAACGCGGCGACATTGCCTTCGATGAGCGTCCCGGCCTTGGCCAGGGTGTTGTCATAATTTTTCTGGGCGTTAGCCAGTGCAGTCGCCGCATCAGTCCGGGCCGATTTGGCCGCCTCAAGTCTGGCCAGCGCCGTCTCTACGGCGCTCTGTGACAAGGCCAGGTCTTCGGCCGTCGGTCCGGCGACCAGTTCGGACAACCTGGCCCGCGCGGACTGGACCGAAGCCTGTTGGGCCCAAAGCTGAGCCTCGATATCCTTGGCGTCCAGTTGGATCAGCAGGTCGCCCTGCACCACCTCATCGCCTTCGCTGACTTCGATCTCCTTGATCTTGCCGGAGACCTGGGGCTGCAGCTTGATCTTGGCCATCGGAGCGATCGATCCGGTAGCATCAATCAGTTCGATGACGTTGCCGATCTCGGCAACGGCGGTCTCATATTCGGTCTTGCCCTGCCGTGAACGGACGGCCAGGACTATACCCACGATGACGACCAGGCCGACGGAGATGCCGATGACCAACTTACTGTAATTTCTCTTCATGTTCATATATGACGCACAACTGGATAAATACATTATAATTATACCATATCAGCAAGCTTAAACGACACAGCAGCGGTATCTGACCCGATGGCCGTCTGTCCGAAACGCATCTGACGCATCTTATGTTCAGTTGGGACCGACTAGCAAGGCCTGTCATCGGACTGGCGCCGATGGCCGATCTGACGGATTCGCCCTTCTGTCGGACGGTTAAGGATATCTCCAAACCGGTCATCTTCCGCGAGATGATCAGCGCCGAGGCCGTGGTGCGGGGAAACGAGCGCACCCGAAAAATGGCCGCGTTCCATAATGACGAACGCCCCATCATCCAACAGATCTTCGGAGGCGATCCAGCGGTGCTGGCTGAGGCGGCCCGGATCATCGAGGAACTGCATGCGCCGGACGGTTTCGACATCAACATGGGCTGTCCGGCACCCAAACTGACATCGAACTTCAACGGCGCTTCGCTGATGAGGCGCCCCGAGCGGGCGATGGACATCGTGCGGGCGGTGAAGCGGGCCACCGGCCGACCGGTCTCGGTGAAGACCCGCCTGGGCTGGACCGACCCGCGAGACATAATGGAATTCGCCCCGGCCCTCGAACAGGCCGGCGTCGACCTGATTTCGATCCACGGACGCACTAAGGAACAGGGTTTTTCGGGGACCGCCGACTGGGAGATGATCGGCCGGGCCAAATCCCTGGTCTCCGTACCGGTCTTGGGCAACGGTGACGTAACGGATACCGGTCAGGCGCTGGATAGACTGCGGTCGTCCGGATGCGACGGCCTGCTGATCGGCCGCGGAGCGCTCGGTAACCCCTGGATCTTCCGGGAGCTGGAAGCGGTCCTCCGGGGCGAAGCGGCTTCACCACCCTCGTGGAGGGAGCGGCTTGTCCTGATCCGTCGGCACGCCCATCGACATGTCGAACACTACGGGGATGAGCGGTCCGTCATCACCTTCCGGAAGCACCTGGTCTGGTACTTCAAGGGGTTCCCGGGGGCGAAACGTCACCGGACCCGCCTCATGTCGGTCAGCGGATTGGCCGAACTGGACGGTCTGCTCGACGAGATCGGCGCCGATAGATGACCGACCGACGGCCGTGACGACGTGACGCTCCTGAAACGCCCGACCGTAAGACATGCTATAATCCAGTGGAAGGCTCCGGATACGGCCGCAATCCTATGAAAGGAGCGATCAAACCGCTGAGTGCCCTCGTCATCATGGGGGTACTATCCATAATCGTCATCCTCGGCGTCCAACTGTATCCGCAATGGTCGCGATATTTGTTCCGTCCGGCCGAAGAAGCCGCCCCGGCGACGACCGAGAATGACCAGATGCCGGAGACGGAAGACCAGACCGACCCCGAGGTGACGGAGGAGACTCCGGCCGCGGCTGACGACTGGGAGCGTTACCGCAACGTCAATGAGATCCGCATCGCCCTCAATTCCTTCTTCAACAGCCACGGAGAATACCCGCAACGCCTCGACCAGCTGGTACCGGACGAGCTGAGCATCCTGTCGCGCGATCCCCGGACCGGACAGCATTATGATTACACCAGGAGCGGGGCCGGATTCACGCTCACCTTCAGCTTCGAGGTCGGTATACTGACCTTCCCGCCGGGCGAACACACCTTGACCTCCCGGGGATTCGACCTGCCGGAGACCTTGACCGAGACACCGGAACTCGAAGATACCGCCGTGATGACCGTGCCGGCGGAAGACGCCGAAGAGACGGAGTCGGATGGGTCGGATGGGTCGGAGATGGCGGACGAGGAGGGCCTCTTCCCCGAACTGCCGACGGAGGAAAAAGCCGATACGGAC
>LJNP01000044.1 GCA_001303185.1 Parcubacteria bacterium SG8_24 | reverse complement strand
TGCTACACCGGTGCGGCCCGCTGCGAGGTCGAGCGGACCAAGGAAGAGGCCCGGATCGCCATCGAGAGCCTGGCCGCCGAAGCGACGGCCACGAATTTCGGCAACCTGGCCATCGAGCGTTCCGACGATCCCGGTTCCGGCCCCAGCGGCGGCGACCTGGGCTGGTTCGGTCAGGGGGCGATGGTGCCGGCCTTCGAGGAGGCCGCCTTCTCGCTTGAGGACGGTCAGATCTCCGGGGTGATCGAGACCGATTTCGGGTTCCATATCCTCCATAAGATCGCCGAGCGGACCCGGTACGAATACCGCCTCAGTCACATCTTCGTGGAGACCAAGACCGCGGCCGATTACCTCCCTTCGCCCGATCCCTGGAAGAACACCAGCCTGTCCGGCAAGCATCTGAAGCGGGCTATGGTGCAGTTCCATCCGCAGACCAACGAGCCGCAGGTCGGTCTGGAATTCAATGATGAGGGCAAGGAGCTGTTCGCCGAGATCACCAGCCGCAACGTCGGCCGACCGGTAGCCATCTTCCTTGATGGTCAGCCCATCAGCATACCGACGGTCCAGGAGGTCATCCGGGAGGGCAGCGCGGTCATCACCGGCAATTTCACCATTCAGGAGTCCAAGCTGCTGGCCCGGCGGCTCAACGCAGGTGCCTTGCCGGTACCGATCGTACTGGAGACCCAGCAGTCGGTCGGCGCGACGCTCGGTCAGGAATCGCTTTCATCCAGCCTGCGGGCCGGACTGATCGGCTTCCTCATCGTCGCCCTGTTCATGCTGCTCTATTACCGCCTGCCGGGGCTGATCGCCATCTTCGCCCTGGCCCTGTATACGGCGGTCAACCTCGCCCTGTACAAGGTCATCCCGGTGACGTTGTCCCTTTCCGGTATCGCCGGCTTCATCCTGTCGGTCGGTATGGCTGTCGACGCCAACATCCTGATCTTCGAACGGCTCAAGGAGGAGCTGCTGCGGGGGCGTACGCTCGGTTCGGCGATCGACGAGGGTTTCAAGAGGGCCTGGACCTCCATCCGGGACTCCAATTTCACTACCCTCATCTCCTGCACCATCCTTTTCTACACCAGCTCCAGCCTGATCAAGGGGTTCGCCCTGACGCTGGGTATCGGCGTCCTGATATCGATGTTCTCGGCGATCACCGTCAGCCGGACCCTGCTGCGGTTCGTCGCCGGCTGGTCGGCTCTCCGGAACCCCCGCTGGTACCTGCCGGGGCTGGTGCGGATGCCGACCGAATCCGAAGTTGAGGGAACGAATTAGTCTACGGCCTATGAGAATCCTACCCATCATCAAATACCGGAACGTCTGGTTCGTGCTGTCGGGGCTGCTGGTGGCGGCCAGCGTGACCGCCCTGCTGCTTTTCCCGCTTCGTCTGGGAATCGATTTCACCGGTGGTTCGCTGCTCGAGCTCTCCTTCGGCGGCGAGCCGCCGACGACGGCGGAGATGCGCGACCTACTTTCGGAAGAGGGTTACGGCGATGTCATGGTACAGCCGGTGGGGGAGAGCGGCATGCTGATCCGGTTGCCCAGCCTGGACGAGGAGACGCATCAGGGTCTGCTGTCTACGATCGCCGCCAGCCACGAGGGCGTGGAGGAGCTGCGGTTCGAATCGATCGGTCCGGCCATCGGTGCGGAACTCCGGCAGAAGGCCCAGTGGTCCCTGGTCCTGGTGCTGATCGCCATCGCCGTCTATGTGGCTTATGCTTTCCGCAAGGTGTCGCGCCCGGTGGCTTCGTGGAAATACGGCCTGATCACGCTGATCGCCGCCCTGCTGCACGACGTCCTGATTCCCTTGGGGGTGTTCGCCGTGCTCGGCCGCGTATTGCTGGTCGAGATCAATTCGGCTTTCATCGCCGCCATGCTGACCATCCTCGGGTTCTCGGTCCATGACACTATCGTGGTGTTCGACCGCATCCGGGAGAACCTGCTCAAGACCGGCGGGACCTTCGAGGAGATCGTCGAACGGAGCGTCAACGAGACCCTGGCCCGTTCCATCAACACCACGATCACCACCCTGCTGCCGCTCTTCGCCATTTATGCCTGGGGCGGTGAGACACTGAAATATTTCGCCCTGGCACTGATCGTCGGGCTGGTCGCCGGGACCTATTCGTCGATCTTCCTGGCTTCGCCACTGCTCGTCGTCTTCAAGCGCCGCTCCTCACGATGAGCGTCACTTCCCTGGATAGGCCGACCTGACCGTCGCCTCCGCGGCGGTCTTCGGTCCGGCGACCTCTATAGGTCAGGTTGATTTTTTGCCTAAAATGTGCTAAAGTTAAGATAGCCTGACCAGCCGTCAGGCCTTAGGTGGTTAAGCTTATTCAAGGCATGCCCACCATCCAAATCAATCTGGATTATTTCATCAATCTGGGGAATTTGCCGTTTCCGATGATGTTGGCGCGGCTGTTTTTGGATGGCGGCTGGATCATCTTCCTGGCCGTGCTGATCAAGGGGGGCTGGATGCTCTGGGTGCAGTGGCGTCAGGAGAAGTACGCCACCGGACTGTCACACACCATCCTGGCCATCGACATACCACGCCAGAACGAACAGACGGCCAAGGCGGTGGAACAGATCTTCAGCCACATCGCCGGGGCCTATTCGGGCCTGGACAACTACGAGAAATATTGGCTCGGCAAGTTCCAGGGCACGTTCAGTTTCGAGATCGCTTCGCTCGGCGGTTATGTCCAGTTCTTCGTGCATTGCCAGAACAAGTATCGGGACCTGGTCGAATCGGCCTTCTATGCCCAGTACCCGGATGCCGAGATCGTCGAGGTCACCGACTATACCGGCGAGGTGCCCAGCCGTTTCCCTGATGAGGACTGGGACCTCTTCGGTACGGAGTTCATCCTGAAGCGGCCGAGTCACCTGCCGATCCGGACGCATATCCAGTTCGAGCACAGCATCGCCGAGGATCCCTTCAAGGATCCCATGTCGGGCATGCTGGAGGTGATGAGTTCACTCAAGCCAGGCGAGCACCTTTGGCTGCAGTTCCTGATAACCCCGACCGACACCGGTTGGCGGGATAAGGGCGAGGTCGAAGTGGCCAAGATGGCCGGCCGGAAGAAGGCACCCAAGAAGAGCGTCGTACAGAGCGTGATCGAGATGCCGATGCAGGCGGTGCAGGAACTTACCGGAATCGGAGCCAGTGCCGAACCCACGAAGGATAGCGGTAAGTCCACTGATTTGTTGCTGACTCTGACACCCGGTGAACGGCAGGTACTCGAGGCGATTCAATTCAAGCTTTCCAAGATCGGTTTCGAGACCAAGATCCGCATGGTCTATTCCGGGCGCCGGGGGGTCTTCTCTAAGGGGCGGGTGACCATGCTCAAGGGGGCGATGGGTCAGTTCACTGCGCTCAACATGAACGAGTTCAAAGGTTACGGACCTGTGACCACCAAGACTGACTATTTCTATCAGCGTTGGACCAACCCCTCGAAACAGATGACCATCCTACGGAATTACCGTAAACGTAGCCGGGCCGGGGCTACACCGTACATCCTGAACATCGAGGAGTTGGCGACCGTCTATCATTTCCCGGTATGGCAGGGCAGGTCAAGGCGCCGCTGGTCAAGAAGACCGAAGCCAAGCGTTCCGAACCGCCGCCCAGGTTGCCGACCGCCGAGGCGGAACAGGAACGTCCGTTCCGGCCGGTGACGCCGCCGGCCCCGCCGCCGGAAGAGGAGGAAGAGGAGAGGCCGCCCGGCGGACCCCCGGAAGATTTGCCCTTCGCCTGATACGAACGTTATGCCCGAGATGCAGCCCTACGATCACGACCACGAGAACGAGGTGACGCTCTTCGCGAACACCAACTTCCGCAACCAGCGCCGGACCTTCGGCATCAAGACCGACGATCGCCGCCGGCATATCTACATCATCGGTAAGACCGGCATGGGTAAGACGACGCTGCTCGAGAACATGGTGCTTTCGGACATCAATGCCGGCCACGGCGTCGCTTACGTCGACCCGCACGGTGACACGGCCCAGAAGATACTCGATTTCATCCCGCCGCACCGCATCAACGATGTGGTCTATTTCAATCCGACCGACCTGGAATATCCGATGGGCTTCAACGTCTTCGAGACGGTCAACGAGAGCCAGAAGCATCTGGTGGCTTCCGGCCTGATGGGGGTGTTCAAGAAGATCTGGCCGGACGTCTGGTCGGCCCGCATGGAGTACATCCTGCTCAATACCGTCCTGGCTCTGCTCGATTCTCCCGGCTCCACGCTGCTCGGCATCAATCGCATGCTTTCGGACAAGGAATACCGCAAGAAGGTGGTGTCGCTGATCCAGGACCCGGTGGTCAAGGCCTTCTGGGTCACCGAGTTTGCCGCTTACGCCGACAAGTTCCGGACCGAGGCGGTAGCTCCGGTGCAGAACAAGGTCGGTCAGTTCCTCTCCGCCGCCATCATCCGCAACATCGTCGCCCAGGTGAAATCGACGATCAACATCCGGGACATCATGGACAGCCGGAAGATTTTCATCCTCAATCTCTCCAAGGGGCTGATCGGCGAGGAGAACTCCCGTCTGCTCGGGGCGATGATCATCACCCGCCTGCAGCTGGCGGCCATGGAACGGGTGGACGTACCCGAAGGCGAACGTCAGGATTTCTACCTGTACGTCGACGAGTTCCAGAATTTCGCCACCGAATCCTTCGCCAACATCCTGTCTGAGGCCCGTAAGTACCGGTTGAACCTGATTATGGCCCATCAGTACATCGACCAGCTGGACGAGATGGTCCGGTCGGCGGTGTTCGGCAACGTCGGTACCCTGATAAGTTTCCGGGTCGGCGCCGTCGATGCCGAGTTCCTGTCTCAGGAGTTCGCCCCTCTTTTCACCGCCGAGGACCTGGTCAACCTCAACAAGTATGACGTTTATCTGAAGCTGATGATCAACGGCGCGGCTTCCGAGCCGTTCTCCGCCTCGACCCTGCCGCCGATTGCCCGGCGCACCGGCAGCGAGGATAAGGTCATTAAGGTCTCCCGGGAGCGTTATGCCCGCCCCCGGAAGACGATCGAGGAGAAGGTGCTGCGCTGGAGCGGTCTGGGAGTGACCGAGGATGATGAGGCTGAGGAGACGGTCCAGCTGACCGAGGAGGAGGTTGAGGCAGAGAAGGAGATGGAGCGGCTCCGAGCCACCTCACCTAAGATTCCCGAAGTGGAGCCTCCGGCCAAGAAGAAGAAACCGGCCTTTGAGATACCCTGTTCGGTCTGCGGTAAGATGCAACAGTTGACTTTCGAGCCGGACTGGTCGCGTCCCTGGTACTGCAAGGAACATCTGCATCTGAAACAGGACGAGGAGCCGCGTCGTCCGTCGGCGCCGCGACCGGGCAGGCGGGAACCGGGCAGGCGGGAACCGGGCAGGCGGGAAGCGGGCGACCGCAAACCCCGGAAGAAGGAGCGGCCGGCGCGGCCGGAGAGACCCCAGAACCTCAGGTCTTTGGATGACGTGGTGTTGAAGGAGACGGCCGAGGAGGGGGTGTCGCTCTCTTCCCTGATGGGTGGCGCCGCGGAGAAAGGCGAGCAGAACGGCAGCCGGGACCGGGGTCGCGATCCGGGGTCCGACAAGACGCCGGGCGGACGGTCAGCGGACCGTCCGCCGAAACGGCCGCGGTCGGACCGTCCGGAGCCTGACCGTCGGCAGGGTCCGGGCCGGAAAGGTCCAAGCAGACCGGAGCGCGACCGGACAGGGCGGCCCAAGGACGAAGGCCCGAAGGATTCCGGAAGCCGGACTTCCGACAAGACTGGAGCGGAAAAGGGAGCCCCGGAGCCCAAGAGGCCGGGTCCGGCAGGCGGATCTGACCGGAAACCGGAGGAGCCGTCAGGCGACAAGCCCTCCGCTGATCAGGACCGCCCGGCCAGTCTCAAGCCGGGTCAGGTCATCAAGTTCTGACGATATGGGAGTCCTGCATGAACTTAAGACGGGATGGAGGGGCGTGCGCGGTGACCTGCGCGTCATGTTCGTGATAGCCTTCCTGATCTTCGTCACCGTCTCCGCCTGGGCCTACGTAGCCGACCGGCAGCGGGAGGCGGAACATCAGTCCGAATACGAGGAGCTGGTCGAATGGCAGCAGGAACTGGAGCGGCGGCTCAGTCGCATCGAAGCCGGTTCGGAAAAGAGCCGTCACGATCTTCAGGAGCAGATCACCGTCATCTCGGAACAGCAGCGGGAGGTGCGGGAGAACGGCACCGGGACGACATCCTCCAAAGCCCCTTTTCCCATCGAGGAGATGGTCAATGCCATCGTGGAACTGGTCTGTCTCGACAACAATGACCGGGAGATCTATTACACGGCTTCCGGGACCATGGTCGACGGCGGCGGTCTGCTGGTGACCAATCACCACAACCTGCTGAGCGGTGACGGTTCGTTGATCAGGTATTGCGGCGTCGGTTTCACCGACAACATCGGGGAGCCGCCGCTGATCGAATACGTGGCCCAGGCGGTAGTGATCCATGAGGAGGCCGACCTGGCGCTGCTTCAGATCAGGGAGCATCTCCGCGGGGAACGGATGCCTGAGGTCTTTCCGGCGATCGACGTGCGGCAGCGGGAGGACGGGGAGGAACCGCTCCGTCTGGGCGACCCCATCTTCATCGCCGGCTATCCGGGTATCGGCGCCGAGACCTTCACCTTCACTCAGGGCGTGGTCAGCGGCCGGGTCGGCGAGTTCCTGATCAAGACCTCGGCGCTCATCGACAGCGGTACGTCCGGCGGGGCCGCTTTTGACGCGGACGGGGCCTATGTCGGCGTGCCGACCGCGGCGGCGCGCGGCGATATCGGCGGCAGTCTGGGTTACCTCATCGATATCGCTGCGGTCGACACACTGTTGCTGGAGTACTACTCGGGTGATTATCAGGTGACGGAACGCCTGTCCGAGGAATAGGTGATCTGATGATATGCCGGAGAAAGTCTCATTCCTGACCGAGGACGGCGTGGAGATAGTCGGGGAGCTTCACGGGTCCGGAGGTACCGGACCGGCGGCCCTGCTGCTACACATGATGCCGGCGACCAAGGAGAGCTGGCGGGAGTTCGCCGCCAAGCTGGTCGAGGTCGGTTTCTCTACCGTGCTGGCGATCGACCTGCGTGGTCACGGGGAGAGCCGGAAGAGGGGAGGGGTGACCCTCGATTTCAAGCAGTTTGAGGACCGGGAACATCAGGACAAGATCAAGGACGCCGAGGCGGCCGTATCCTGGATGGCAAGGGAGCGCGGCGTGTCGCCCGACCGGCTGGTCGTCGTCGGCGCTTCGATCGGGGCCAACCTGTCTATCGTCTATGCGGCGGATCACCCGGAGATACGGGCTGCGGCGGCCCTTTCGCCGGGACTCGATTATCGCGGCGTGACCACGGCCGATAAAGTCATGGCGCTGGGCGCCGAGCAGGCCCTGTTCCTGGCGGCCAGCGATGAGGATACCCTGTCTTTCGACACCGATCGCCGGCTCAAGGAGATCAAGCCGGATGCGGTTCTCAAGGAGTTCCATCAGGCCGGTCACGGCACCACCATGTTCGAACGGGTAGACGGTCTGATGGATGAGCTGGCAGGTTGGCTGCGCGATCGGGTGGACTGACCGGAAAGAATCCACAGGCAGGCGCCGGGGCATCCGTTGACCCGGCTTTTTTGCGTGTTACAGTGCGGGTAGTCCTTTACCATAGACAAGATGGCGCCGCAGCGCCGCTTTTTGTGAAGAGGAGGTGACGGATGAGACTACAGGAACTTGAGACGCGGGCGCAAGACCTGCTACGGCGTTTCGACCCCCAGACCGATCGGGATCGACATCAGTGGTATCTGGGGCGGCCGTTCATGGTGGAGCTGTTCGGCACACCCAAGGCCGGCAAGAGCACCATCAAGGAGATGCTCAAGCACTTCTTCCGGCGGAACGGTTGGCGCGTCTCGACCCCGACCGAGGGGGCCGAGGTGGTGGAACTGCCGCGCGACGAGCCGCAGTACAACTTCCAGACCGCCGAATACGCGCTTTCAGCGGCCCGCGATCGGAGCTATTCCGACTTCGATATCGTCGTCTTCGATCGCGCCATCTTCGACGGAGTGGTCCGCATGGACCATTACCAGGACAAGGGCATCATGACCTCCCGGGAGCGGGAGATCGTCGAGGGTTATTACCTCCTGTCCTGGAATCGGGCGATGTTCGATCTGCATATCTGTCTGGTCTCCACGCCGGAAGTGGCGATCGAACGGGAACTGGCCCGGGCCCTGACCAAGAAACACGGCCAGACGATGAATCCCCGTACCCTAGAGCAGCTGTTGGCAGCCCATGAACGCGTCTGGCAACGACTCGGCTGCGCCGAGGATCCCCGCATGCTCTGGCACGACTCTTCGGCGGAAGACGAGGCCCAGACGGCGCGCCGCATCCTCACCGCGGTGCTTGACGCCTGTGACCGCCGTCTCCGCGACATCTGAACCCCGCGGCCCGACACCGGGGTTCTTTTTTTCGGGTCCGGCGCCTTGTCGCCGGTGCGCCGCCATGTTATGCTCGATTGTCGAATATGTCCGAGTCAGGGGAAAGAAGGATCATGGTAGCCATGTCCGGGGGCGTCGATTCCAGCGTCGCCGCCGCCTTGCTGGTGCGTCAGGGACATGGGGTGGTCGGCGCCTTCATGAAGAACTGGTCCGATACGCCGGATCCGGTGACCGGTGGTTGCGGCTGGAAACGGGAACTGGAGGATGCTCAGGTGGTGGCGGCATTGCTTGATATCCCGCTGGTCGTCCTGGATTTCGAGGCGGAATACCGGCAAGAGGTGATCGATCCGATGGTCCGGGAGTACGCTTCCGGCCGGACACCCAATCCGGACGTCGTCTGCAACCGCGTCGTCAAGTTCGGCCTGTTTCGCGAGAGGGCGGCAAGACTCGGTATCACTCGGGTAGCCACCGGCCATTATGCCCGGCTGCGTCAGGGCGGTTCCGGACGGACAGAACTGCGTCAGGCCCGGGATACCGCCAAGGACCAGACCTATTTCCTGCATCGTCTGACGCAGGAGCAGCTGAGCGGCGCCGTCTTCCCGGTGGGGGAGATGACTAAGGGTGAGGTACGCCAGGCCGCCCGGGAGATGGATCTGCCGGTCGCCGACAAGAAGGACAGCGTCGGCATCTGTTTCGTCGGGGAGATCGACCTGGGGCGTTTTCTGGAGAGGCGTCTCGGCCGGCGTTTCGGCCCCATCATCTCTCTGGACGGTCGGGTCGTCGGACTCCATCGGGGGGCGGCACCGTTCACCATCGGTCAGCGCCACGGCCTGCGTATCGGCGGAGGCAAGCCGTACTTCGTGGTGGACAAGGACATGGCGCGTAACGCCGTCTATGTGACTTCGGCCGACCGGGACGACCGGCTCTATACGAAGGAGGTCGAGGTCGACGATGTTCATTGGATCGCCGGCCGGTCGCCGGCGCTGCCTATCCGCTGTCAGGTCCGGTTCCGGCACCGTCAGCCGTTGCAGGCGGCCGAAGTGCGGTCCGGAGGTACCGGCCGTATCGTCATCGCCTGCGATGAGCCGCAGCGGGCCGTCACTCCCGGCCAGTCGGCCGTCCTCTATGACGGTCCTGTCTGCCTCGGCGGCGGTCCCGTCTCCGGGACATTGACCGCAACCTCCGGGGACGGTAATTTGGACGGGACATCGCCTGTATCCGATTAGATCCGGTAAAAGAAGGAGGAGTCGATGCAACTGATCGCTCTTTATCTGGTGAAGTACTCTTTCGTGCTGTTCATTGTCGCCTTCGGCACCTATCTCTACGGCCGTCACCTGATAGGGCAGGGCCAGCACCGCAAGGCCCGCGTGCCGATCTGGGTCTCGCTCATCAGCTCATCGTTGGTCTGCGCGTCATACGTCCTGGCAGTCGTCATGCTGCCCGGCAACAAGACCTTCGATATCCTGCTGGCGGCGGTCTGGGGATACTTCACGTACGTCGACATCAAGCTGCTCAAGAGCATCGGCGGCCTTTAGCCGGCCCGGACGCTCCGTCGCGGAGCGTCTTTTTGCTGTGTCGTCACCGGTGTCGGTTGTCGAATCGACAGGCTTGGGCTATCCTTTCTTAACGTCAGGTCAATATTAATGGACCATGATCGAGGCAGACAAAGATATGGAATACGGCAAGAACAGTCCTTGGGGGGTCATGGGGGCGGTGGTTGTGCTGTTCGCCCTCCTGGCCTTGTTGGGCGTCGGTTGTCAGGAGACGGCCGAGCAGGCGGCCGACGAGGCTTTGACGCCCATCAGCGCACCGCTCAGCGCCCTGGAGAAGGCTCAGGGTACCGGTCAGGAGGCGGCGGCAGCGACTCGGCGTCAGGGGGCGCTGCTCAGCGATGACATCACCGTCGCCCTGGTGCTGACCGAAGGGCAGACCGCTCCGCTCGGCATCGACCGGCTCGGTGAGGTTTTCGGCTGCAATGATCGCATCGCCTATCTCAGCGTACCCAAGGTTTCCCGGGAGGATTTCTGGGTGGTTCGGGACGCGCTCAACGCGCTCTTCGCGCTCCAGGACCCGACCGTGGACGATCTGCACAACAGCCTTTGGCAGTCCGACCTGTCCGTGGACAAGGTCCAGAGCCGCGACGGCCAGACCACCGAGGTCTGGCTCACCGGAGAGATGATGTCGAGCGGTGCCTGCGACGATCCACGCATCAAGGCCCAGATCGAAGCCACCATCTCCCAGTTCCGTCCACACTATCAGGTCTTCCTTAACGGCTCGGAATCCGAATATCGCTGTTTCGGTGACATGAGCGGTCTGTGTCGTTGACCTGTATCGGAATATGACGGCTGCCGAAATTAGGCAAAAGTATCTGGATTTCTTCAGGGAGCGGGGTCACGTCGTGATCCCGTCGGCTTCACTCATCCCGGAGAACGATCCGACGGTCCTTTTCACCACGGCCGGGATGCATCCGCTGGTGCCGTTCCTGATGGGCGAGCCGCATCCGGAGGGACGGCGGCTGGCTGACGTGCAGAAATGCATCCGTACGGGAGACATCGATGAGGTCGGCGACAACCGCCACCTGACCTTTTTCGAGATGCTCGGCAACTGGTCGTTCGGCGACTATTTCAAGGAAGAGGCGATCGCCTGGAGTTTCGAGTTCCTGACCGGTCGGGAGTGGATGGACCTGTCGCCGGACCGGCTCTTCGTCACGGTCTTCGCCGGCGACGAGGATGCTCCGCGGGATGAGGAGTCGATCCGTCTCTGGAAGGAACGGTTCGCGTCGGTCGGTCTCGACGCCGAAGCCGGGGAGAGGATATTCCCGTATCCCAAGAAGGAGAACTGGTGGGGACCGGCCGGCCAGACCGGGCCGTGCGGGCCGGATACCGAGATGTTCTACGACACGACCGGCGATCCGGACCGTGAGACCCACCTGCCTGGAGCTACCGAGCCGTCGCCGTGCCACCCCAATTGCGATTGTGGGCGTTATGTCGAGGTGTGGAACGACGTCTTCATGGAGTATTTCAAGACCGAGGACGGGAAGTACGAGCCGTTGTCCCAGCGCAACGTGGATACCGGTATGGGACTCGAGCGCATGGCCATGGTCATGCAGGGTCAGCCCACCGTCTTCGAGACCGACCTCTTCCGGCCCCTCATCGCTGCCATCGAGGAGCGGAGCGGATCGCGGTACGGCGCGGACGAGGGGACGACCCGGGCCATGCGGATCATCGCTGACCATGTCAAGGCGGCGGTCTTCATCATCGGCGATCCGCGGGGCGTCTCGCCGTCTAACGTGGACCAGGGCTACGTGTTGCGTCGGCTGATCCGCCGGGCCGTGAGGTACGCACGGCAGTCGGGTATCGAGGGGCGGCTGCTCTCGTCCCTGGCCGGTCGGGTCATCGACATTTACGGCGAGGCCTATCCCGAGCTGGTCGCCAAGCGGGAGCGGATCGTCCAGGAGCTCGATGACGAGGAAGACCGGTTCGGCCGGACCTTGCAGAAGGGTCTGCAGGAGGCCAAGAAGGTCGGTACCCGTTTCGCCGAATCCGAGGTGATACCGGGCGAGGCCGCCTTCCATCTTTATGAGACCTACGGTTTTCCGCGCGAGCTGACCGAGGAGGTGCTGGCCAAGCCGGTGGATCGGGAGCGGTTCGACGAGGAATTCAGGAAGCATCAGGAGCTGTCACGCGCCGGAGCCGAGAGGAAGTTCGCCGGAGGTCTGGCCGATCGTTCCGAGCGGACGGTCCGGATGCACACGGCGACGCATCTGTTGCATGAGGCCCTGCGCCGCGTCTTGGGTCAGCATGTCGAGCAGCGCGGATCGAACATCACTCCGGAGCGGCTGAGGTTCGATTTCTCTCACCCCCAGAAGATGACCGAGGAGGAGCTCAAGGCGGTGGATGATCTGGTGAATGAACAGATAGACCGGGATCTGCCCGTGAGCTTCGAGATGATGTCCGTAGAGCAGGCCAAGCAGGCCGGAGCGATCGGTCTGTTCGAGGAGAAATACGAGGAATTAGACAACCGGCTCAAGGTCTATACGGTCGGTGACGCTGAGACCGGGGTCTTCTCGAGGGAGATCTGCGGCGGTCCGCATGTGGAGCATACCGGCCAGATCGGTCGGTTCCGGATCAAGAAGGAGCAGGCCTCATCGGCCGGGGTCCGCCGGATCAAGGCCGAGATCGGATGACGCGGGCTGATACCGACCTTAATTCGGGCTCCAGACCCCCACTTGACAGGACGGCTGATATCGGTAAAAATAAGCGCGCTCGAATTTAGTCGGGCGCGGATCGAAGCGGAAGCCTTCCGCTTGCGAATTTTATTTAATTTCGGTACACTTCAGCCGTTATGGCTGAAAACAATAGCGTTGATACCGGCGAGAAGACTGACGCCGGATCCCTGTCCAAGGAGTTCATCGAGATGAACGGGGTCATCGAGGAGTGCCTTCCCGGCACCACTTTCCGGATCCGTCTCGATAACGGTCAGATTATCCTGGGTCACCTGTCCGGCAAGATGCGGCGTTACCGCATCAGGCTCCTGCCGGGTGATGAGGTCAAGGTCGAGATGACGCCTTATGACCTCACTAAGGGTAGAGTCGTCTTCCGGTACTGAGCCGGACTGGGGTAGTGGACAGGAAGCGGCACTTACGCTATATTAGTGCAGCCCGGGTGCTGGGGCCGGAACGGTCCTAGTGCGGGGTCCACCCCGGCGGGGTGGGTTCTGTTTATATCTTAGCGGGATATCGATCCCGTCACCGACATGAAAGTCAGATCATCCGTGAAGAAAATCTGCAGGAACTGCAAGGTCATCAGGCGGAACAACAGGCTCCGCGTGATTTGCAGTATCGCCAAACATAAGCAGCGCCAAGGATAAACATATGGCCCGTATCGCCGGCATTACCCTTCCGAACAAACGAGTCGAGATCGCCCTGACCTACATCCAGGGGATAGGTCGCAGCAGGTCGAATCAGATACTGAAGAAGGTTCAGGTGAATCGTGATACCCGGGTCAATGACCTGTCGGCGGATGAGGTGAACCGGCTACGGGAGGAGATAGAGAAGAATTTCCGCGTGGAGGGTGAGTTGCGTCGCGACGTCGGGGCCAATATCAAGCGGCTCAAGGAGATCGGTTCCTGGCGCGGTATCAG
>LJNP01000043.1 GCA_001303185.1 Parcubacteria bacterium SG8_24 | reverse complement strand
TGACCAGCAGACCGAAGGGCTTCTTGGTCAGCCGGGCGGCCGCGTCGGGCAGCGGCGGCAGGATGACCGGAGCGACAGGCCCATCCGACATATCCGACACGGGACCTTTGTCATTTTCCGGCGGTAGGGACGCCGTGTCTTCCGCTCCGGAGAACGGTATCGTAGCCGATCCATCAAGGAGCGCGGACGGTTCCGAAATCGGCTCATCCTGCCGTAACGAAACCACGGACAGGAGGACGGTCAGGCCGACCAGTCCTACGGTCACAACCATGACTTTGACGTATCTTGCTGACATAAGACGGTATGACCTCATGATAGACCCTGGCGACCGGAAACGGAACAGCTTCAGGATACATGGGTGAGACCGGTCAATCAGGCGGAGACGAAAAACCGCCCGAACGGGCGGTAACTGTCACTATTGCCTGATAACGACCGAACCGACGAGTTGCCGGTAGTCCCGGCTTATCTGCTGATGGGAATCCCGGGGCCAGGTGCCGGCCATGTGCACGACGTGATCGTCGCCGGCATAGAAGGCATCGATGGCGCCGCAGAAATCGGTCACACCGCGGAAACGCAGATCCACCCGGCACGCCTGATTCCCGGGGGCGATGAGTACGGCCACGGCGCGCCATTCCGTACCGTCAACCTCCTCGGCCGAACGATGACAAAGGAATCGGGGGGTCACTGTCTCGGCCGGATAGACGTCGATCTCGATGAACGATTCTACCATCGCCTGACCCGGAGCAGACCGGCGTGCGTATCCGTAGACGGCATTATGGTCCTTAGTCAAAGCCTCGTCGCTCACCCGCATCCATCCCGGAGGCAGGTCGACGAGACCGGCCGATACATCAGTCAGCCGGTTCACCTCAGCCGGAGAGCCGACCTCAAAGTTTGCCGGACCGTCCGAGCATGACGCCAGAAACGCCGTGCCGAGGAAAAGGAAGAGCGTCCTTGCCATGATGTTTCTCCTTCAGTGAAAGGAACCTCGCAGCCTACACTCACCCCGCATCACTGTCAAGACCAGAAAGCCCCGCCTTCCGGCGGGGCCTGGTCACAAGACACGGATTATTGTTCCACGGGTGGCGGACCCATACCGCCCCGGAACATGTCGAGCTCTTCCGGCCGAATCTGCAGCATCGTCGCTATGAGGTTGCCCATATCATCGGTCTCGGCGGTCACGAAGACGTGTGTACCACTCTCCAGGGACTCCATGTCTATCAGTTCCATCCTGGAAATCTGCGTATCCGAGGTGAGTACCACGACTTTCGAACTCCCGTCCTCGAGACCTATGGTGATAGTACGCCCGTCGATCGATACGATGTCACCGCGGACCATGTTCATACCGCCGGCGAACCGACTACCTCCCGGCATGGTGCCATCACGAAGACCTTCCCGACCGCCGTCAGGTCGGGTCATCCCGTCCCGACGGAAGGAGGTCGAGGGCCAGTCGCTATCGGACCGGCTGGTACCGGCCTTCGGGGCCAGGAGATATCCGCCCGCCGCCCCGACCGCCAGGGCCAGGACCATCAGACCGATCGCAAGCTTCAGCGGGATGTTCTTCTCTTCTTTCTTTCCCATATGATTATGCATGGCCGCCTGACGGCGACCTGGATTATTCACTCATTCGTGCCTCAAGGCAGTTATCGGATTGAACCTCGCCGCACGGCGAGAGGGATAGTAGCCGAAGACGATGCCGATGCCAGCCGAGACGGTAAGCGCCAACAGGATGATCGAAATATCGAATGAGGCCTCGACACCGACGTAATTGTCGGCTATCCGGGCCGCACCCCAGCCGAAAAGAAGCCCCAAGACTCCGCCGATGACGGTCAGGGCGACCGATTCCACCAGGAACTGCTGAGTGATCTCCTTGCGCCGGGCGCCGAGCGCCTTACGCAGGCCGATCTCACGCGTCCGCTCGGCCACCGTGGTGAGCATCATATTCATGATACCGATACCCCCGACGATGAGCGAAATCGCCGCGATCGCCGCCAAAAGAGCCGTAAGCGTGCCAGTCACGGCTGAGGCGGCCTCGGCCACGTCAGCCTGGTTCTGCACATAGAAATCGGCCGTATCGGCGGTCTTGCCGTGGGCCTGCAGCAGCACGGCCTCGATATTGGCCTGAACCCGATCCATCGCCCTCTCGCTTTCCGCCTCAACATAGATGTTCGACAGAAAATCGCCGCCTGACAGAAACTGCATCACGGTTGAGATGGGAGCATAGGCTATATCGTCCTCATTCGTGAATCCGCTACCGCCCTTGGACATGGTCACGCCGATCACGGTGAATTCCGTGCCGCTGATCCTGACCTTCTGGCCCACCGGATCGTTCCCGGCACCGAACAGGTCTTCGGCGGTAGTCGGACCGAGTACCACGACTTTCGGCCAACCATGCTCGTGCTGTCCGGTCAGGAAAGAACCGGACTGCATCTTGAGACTCCTGACCGAGGCGTAATCCATGGTCGTCCCGATGATCTGGACATTGGTGTCGGCGCCTCTGGTGATGAGCTGCCCGTTGGCCCTGACGGACGGTGCTACGGCCGTCACGCCGGCTACCTGATCCCTGATCGTCTCGGCGTCCTCGCGGGTCAGGGTCTGGGCCGAACCGCGTGACATGCTCGGCCCCCCGAAAGTGCGCGGCGCCCCGGGATTGACCACCAGCATGTTCGAACCGATCGACTGGATGCTCTCCTGGACCGACCTCTTGGCGCCTTCGCCGAGAGCCAGCAGCACGACGACCGAACTGATGCCGATGACGATGCCGAGTATGGTCAGGCCCGACCTCACCTTGTTGGAGGCCAGCGCCTCATAGGCCTCGACCATGATATCGCTGACTCTCATAGGCGTTCGTCCTGATAGATGCGTCCGTCCCGGATATGCACGATCCGGTCGGTCCGTTCGGCTATCTCCCGTTCATGCGTGATGACGATGACGGTCACGCCCTGCTCCTGGTTGAGCCGGTGCATCGTGTCCATGACCGCCTCTCCGGTCTTGGTATCCAGGTTACCGGTCGGCTCGTCGGCCAGGACGATCTTGGGGTCGTTGACGAGCGCCCGGGCGATAGCGACACGCTGCAGCTGTCCGCCGGAGAGTTCGTTGGGCATATGCTCATACCTGTCCGGGTCGAGATTGACCGACTGGCAGGCCTTGACGGCCAGTTCACGGCGTCTCGCGACAGGTATGCGGCGGTCGTAGACGAGCGGCAATATGACGTTCCTGAGCACGCTGGCCCGCGGCAACAAGTTGAACGACTGAAAAACGAAACCGACCGTCTCCTGACGGAAACGGGCCAGCTCGTCCTCGGAATACTTGGCGACATCCTGGCCCTCAAACAGGTACTGCCCGCTGGTCGGCACGTCCAAGGCACCGACGATGTTCATGAGCGTCGACTTGCCTGATCCGGACGGTCCCATGATCGACACGAATTCACCCTTCGTGACCGTCAGGTCGACGTCCTTCAGGGCCCGGATCTCGTTGCTGCCCCGATAATAGACCTTACCGATACCCTTGAGCTCGATCATAGGCTCAACGCAGCCCGCGCATACTGCCACCGACCCCGGGCACCATGAAACCGCCTCCCGGGGGCCCGCCGTTGAAGGAGTCAGAATCGCTGGTCGCCGCTGAGACGATCAACTCCTCACCTTCCTCAAGGCCGCTCGCGACCTCGGTCCGCAGATCGTTGCTGGCGCCAAGCACGACATTGCGCCTCGTGATGCCGCCCTGCTCCACCACCTCCACATAGGGAGAGTCGCCCTGATACTTGATTGCCGTATTCGGGACGGTCAGGACGTTCTCCTTGATACTGGTGATGATGTTCGCCGTGAGGCTCATTCCCGGCTTGATGCGCGAGTCATCGGAGTCAAAGGCGATAGTGACGCCGAACGAGACCACGCCCTGCGACGTGGTGCCCAACATATCCACCTCCACCACTTCGCCAGTCACCGTATAGTCAGTCACCGCATCGAAGGTGATGTCAGCCCGCTGGCCGGGCTCGATACCGGTGACGTCAACTTCGTTGAACTGGATCTCGGCTATCGTCGCGTCGCTGACCAGCTGTACGGCTACGGTACCGGATGAGATGTCCTGGCCCACCTCGGCCCCCACCTCGGCGACGACACCGTCGAACGGCGCATAGATGACGTAATCGGCGTATCTGGTCTTGGCGTCCAACAGGTCGTCTTCCCGTTGACGGATGGTTAGTTCCTGAGCCGAGATATCGGCCTCATCCGGACCGGCCTTCAGGTCTTCCATCTCCAGTTCACGCTCACGCAGCGTCCGTTCGGCGGAGACGATGCGGTCCTCGGCGCTGCGGATCCCGTTTATCCGGCTGGAGAGCGAGGAGACCTGGCCGTTGACCGTACCCATGTGGCCGCTCAAGGCTGACTTGTGAGAATTGACCGCTGAGGGCGACTGACGGTCGTGCGTCGTCAGGGCGTTCTGCACGAAATCGACCAGGTTCCGGGCGGCCTTCACCGCCTCAGCCAGATCGCGGGCCGTGTCGTAAGTCTGGGTCAGGAGCGCCATGATATCCTCTTCGCTGTCATAACGGCTCGAAGACTTATAGGCGTCGAAGCTGACATCGAAGGAATCGCGGGCCTGGTCGGATTTCTGCTGGGCATCATCCCGGTACTTACCGGCGTCCTCGCCGACGATCGTCGCCAGGTCGTCATAGGCATCGATGTTGGACTGTCCGTCGGTGATGCCGCCCCCGAACAGGATGTCCTCCAGACCGGTCATGACGGAAGGCAGGTCGAGAAAGGCATCCGAGACCTGGTTGTAGGCGTCTTCATAGGCGGACACCAGATCCTGCTCAGCGCCCTCAAGCGACTCCTGGGCGCTGATGAGCTGGTTCTCCTTCTGCAGCATCTGGAGCTCAGTGGGCGGTTCGTACAGCTCCGCCAGCTTCAGTTTGGCGTTATCCAGATTGGTCTCGGCGTCACGCACCGCCTTGGCTACATCCGAGGAATCCAGGCGCACCAGAAGCTGGCCCTTGCTGACCGTATCACCCTCCTTCACGGCGACCTGGACGACCCTGTCCGAGGCTCCGGGCTTGAGATCGACGCTATCCGCCGTCTGTACCTGTCCGGTGCCGCTTACTGAGGAAACCAGCAAACCCCGCGTCACTGACGCGGTAATCTGTTGCGTCTCAGCGCTGTCTTCCCCCTTCCGGAAGAACAAGAAATAGGCTCCGCCCACGACAATCAGAGCAGCCGCCACCGCTATCCACCTCTTTTTCCGATTCATAGAGATAAAAAATCAAAATATCCGGCCTTTTCGGCCTTATCCTGTCTTGAATTATAATACGTAATGGTAGGCCTGTTTCTTTCATTATGCAAAGGGTGTCCGGCAAGAAAATTCAAAAAATCCTTTTCATTTGCTGTGGATAAGCTTTTGTGTTATTACTTATAGGAAAGGAGCGGTCGATTTTCGACTAAAGTTAGCGGAAAATGCATAACTTTTCAATAAGTTATGGATAGCGAGAAAATCAAAAAAGCCCGTGAGCTGCTGAAGACGGGCAGGTTCCGGTCCGGATTCAAATCGTTGCGCGTGATAGCCGGACCGACCCGCTTCAAGATCATGGTGCTGCTCAGCCATCATAAGGACGGGCTTATCGTCAGCGAACTGGCTGAGATCATGAAGATGAGCCTGTCGCGGGTCTCACACCAGCTCAAGATCATGAGACAGCACGGACTGGTCACGCACCGGAGGATGGGAAACAAAGTGCTCTACAGTCTGGAAGTGCCCCGCCATCTCCATGACCTGCTGAACGTCTGAATCCCAAACCGATTCCCGATAGGCACGATGGACCTAAAAAGCCCCGCCGTACGGCGGGGCTTTCGGTAGCCATATTCGATGTGCTGCCGGACGATCAATCCTCCATCGGGACCTCCTCGGCCTGACCGGCAGCGCCACTGATCTCTTCGGCTCCGGCCGTCTCGTCGTCCTCTGCCGCCGCGCCGTCGATGAGCTCGGCCTTGGTCATGTCCTCGGCATCACCCTCGTCGTCACCCGACTCATCGGCCTCGTCGTCAGCCTCGTCATCCCCCGGTTCGTCGAGATCCGGCCTCGGGCGGGGCCGCAACTCGCGCCTCTCCTGGACGCGTTCCTTGACGCGGTCGAGCCGCTCTCGGCGCAATTCACGCAAACCCTCCTCAGCGCCCTCCTCACCGGCCTTACGCTGCTCCAGCAGCTCCCTCTTCTGCTCGCGGTACTCCCGCACCTCGGAGGCGTGGTCCTCGATGCGGTCCTTGATCCCCTGCAGGTGCTCCCGGACCCGCTCCGGGATGTTCTCGTTCTCGATGGCGTTGAGCAGCCGCTGGCTGCCCTGCAGTCCCTTTTCGCGGAGTTCACGGATCTTGTCCAGCTGCTCTTCATCCAAATTCTCCTCGAGCCGGTCCATGACCGCCTCCTTATTGAGCTGATGCCGCGTGATGTTACCGATCAGCTTCTGGGCCTTCCCGTCCTCCGGATCGAACCACTTGTCGTATTTGGCCGTCACCTGCTCCATGAGCCGGTGCGCCTTGTCGACCATCTTCCCGGCGCGTTTCTGCAGCTTCGGATCGTCCCCGGCCTTCTCGGCGATGAGTTCGGCCAACCGCATCCGTTCCTCGGCATACTTCACCCGCAGCTCGGCCTTCTTGAGCGGATTGAAAGTGAAGGCCGTGGTCACGGTCTCTTTGACGCTCCGCCACCACAATCCGAAAGTGGACGGCACCGCGGTGAACTCCTCCACCTCGACGCCCTCGAGACTCCAGCCCCCTGGTCCGAAGACTTCGTCCGCCGGCAGGACGGCCCATTCGGTCTCGCTCTCATGTCCCGCGATCTCGGCTTCGCCCTCCACCTCGGGCAGGTCGATGGTCATGCCGCTCCCCTGATTCTCGCCGTCTTCGTCGTCATCGGTGGTCGCGACATCAATCGGTATCGGCATGATTTCATCCGGCTCCTGCGCGGCGACAACCGCCGGCAGGAACAGGGCCGCCACCAGAAATACGCTGAATAAGGTCAAAAAACGCCTCATAGAGTATGAAAATTAAGGCCTAGATGCTTTAATTATATCGATAAACGTTCAAGTGTCCAAAGATGAAGTCAATCTTATCGTTATGATGCGCAAGACGCTCGTGTTCATCCTCATCCTGGCCGGCCTGTGATTCATCGGCCAGAGCGGCCAGGCTTTGGCCGCCCCGCCGACCGATACGCTGATCAAGGCGAGTTCGGATGCAGTCTATTACCATGCGGCGGACGGCAAGCGCTACGTCTTCCCCAACCAGAAGACGTACCAGAGCTGGTTCTCCGACTTCTCCGGCGTGGTGACGGTGACCGACACCGAGCTGGCCAGCCTGCCGCTGGGCGGCAACGTCACCTACCGCCCCGGCATCCGGATGATCAAGATCGTCTCCGACCCCAAGGTCTACGCCGTGGCCCGTGGCGGCGTGCTGCGCTGGGTCTCAAGCGAGACGGTGGCCCGGACGCTCTACGGCGAGGCCTGGAACACGCTGATCGACGACGTCTCCGACGCCTTCTTCGTCAACTACACCATGGGAGCGCCGATCACCGAACCGGCGGAGTTCTCGCCGGACACCGAGGCGACAGCGGCCCGGACGATCAATGCCAACCGCGGTCTCCTGACCGGTCCGAACCCCCGGCTAGCCGACACCGCCCCGCCCCGCGTCTCCGCCCCCTGCGCCTGCCACAGCGCCACGCCGCCTCCGGAAACGCCCGCCGAGAACCCGGAGGACCAGTGGCGGCAGTTCGCCCTGAACCACATCAACCAGATCCGGGCCGAGCACGGCCGGCCGCCGCTCGCCATGAACGCCCTGCTCAACGAGATCGCCATGGCCCACAGCAAGGACATGGCCTTCAACATCCGCGAGATGTCGCACGACGGCTCGCTCGGCGAGACATCGCCGGAACGGATCAAGCAGGGCAAGGTGCCGGACCTCGACCGCCCCGGACAGTTCACCTATCTCCCCTACCCCGCCAACATCGGCTGGGCCGGCGAGAACGTCGGCCGGCGCTACCTGTCGATGTTCGGCGGCGACGTGGAGGCGGCGATAATCCACCAGCACGAATGGTTCATGGACGAGCCGGAGGACCAGGGACATAATCACCGCACCACTATGCTCTCCTCGCTGGCCCCGTTCAACGAGATCGGCATCGGCATCTACCGCGACGACACCGACATCATCTGGATCACCGAAGACTATATCAGCCGCTGACGACCGGAAACGCCCCGCAACAAACCCGTCCTTTGACCCCATAGCACAGCCATGTCAGGATCGAGGAGAGGAGGCAAAGATGGAATCGGCAGACCGCTTCCCGATCTTTCACGTGACTTTCCGGACCCAGCACCTGCTGGCGTCCACCTTCCTGCGCTTCCAGGAATACTATGAGTCGCCGGAGTTCCGCGACAAGACCTTCGACTGGGAAGAGTTCATGGACTGGTACGCGGAACGTAAGGGCAAGTTCTCCTACCTGGAGGACTGGACCGGATTCAACATCCCCTCCTACGTCTTCCGCCCCTTCCGCCACGGGTTCTTCGACCCGCTTACCCGCAAGGAGGCGACGCTGCTCCGGATGTTCGAGGACGTGCCCGAGCCGTTCTACGTCATCGGTACGACCGGGGACGCCGACCTGGAGACCTCGCTGCACGAGATCGTGCACGGCCTGTTCTTCGTGGACGAGGCCTACCGGAAGGAGGTCGAGGCGACGCTGGTCCGGGACGAGCTGCCCCGGCTGCGCCAGGCGCTGGTCAAGGAGGGCTACCACGAATCGGTCTTCACCGACGAGATGAACGCCTACCTGCTGACCGGCCTGGGCAAAGGCATGCGCAGCGCCCGCGAATGGCTGGCCCGCGAGGCGGTCCGCCGGGAGCTGGAGCAGGTGTTCACCGACCACTTCGGCCTGGCCATCCAGGAGAAGACCAACCGTCAGGTGCTCGCCGCCGCCATCCGGCGCATCCCCTTCCCCGACGACACGGCGAACGCCTGAAGCCGCAAAGACAACGCACCGCCCGAGAGCGGTGCGTTTTTTGTCTGATCGATGCGGAGCGGGCTTATTCGTCGCCGGCCGGCGCGGTCTCTGCCTCTTCGACTACCGGAGCCTCGAGCAGCGGCATGGGCCGCGGGAAATCCGGTTCCTGGAGAAGTTCATCGGCCAGCGGGACGACGACGTTCGGCCGGTAGAAAGTCTCGCCTTCCGGCACGCTCACCGGGAAGACGAGCGCCGGTACGTACAGCTCGTCGCTGGTCATGGGCGCGTGCATGTAATAGCGCATATAGGCGAGCGTCGGAGTCCCCACTTCGATGGTGATCGTCTTCTCCGACTCCGGATCGCCGTAATAGGGATAGAGGCCGCCGCGCTCCACGAACTCGAGCACCCTGGCCGCGTCGGTCACCGCCGGATAGGACGACGTGACGTACTGCGGCACCGTCAGGTCGGCGACGCTGACCGCCCGGCGCTCCACCAGATCGACGCTGATCTGCAGGCCGGAGAGCTCACCGCCCGCCTCATACACCGGCAGGTCCTGGAGCCGGCGTGGATACCTGACCGAAACGTATTCGGGCAGGTAGTCTTCCCGGACCTGATCGGGGTAGCGTTCCCAGGGGCGCTCGACCTCCGGCTCTCCGTATCCCGTGAGATCGATGCCCAGATCCTGGACGAGCCGGCTAGCGATAGCGATGATCTCCTGGTCCGAGGGCAGACTGTCCGCGGTGAGTGCCTGACGGACCTGACCTTCCCGATACCACTGCCGCCAGTTCTGATGGATGTTGACCACCCCCTCGTCGAGCGAGACATGCACCCCGTAGCCGTACGGCCGGTCCTCGACCATCGTGAGATTGGAGACCTCCAGATCCTGGAGACGGCCCAGGTCGACCAGTCCCAGGTCGACGCCGCTGAGCAGCGAGGCGAATCGACGGCCGTCGATCTCCTTCTGACGTTTCAGCACCTCGACCGTATCGCTCTCCAGGACAAGCTCCTCGCCGACGTAAGTGAAGACATAATTCGGGATCTCGACCGGAGGCAATACTCCGGCGACGCCAGGACCGCCGCCGCCGCGACCGGGCTCCGGCACGGGTTGGAACG
>LJNP01000005.1:5668-41058 GCA_001303185.1 Parcubacteria bacterium SG8_24 | reverse complement strand
CATCCCGTGAACGGTTGGCGTCGCGACCGGGAGGCGGCAGCGGCCGCCAATGTCAGCGCTGTCCTGGCACATCGTGACGGCCGGTCACGCATTGTCGTTAGCGTGCATGACCGATCCGAGGTCAAGCCGATTCCCACCTGTCGCACCCTCCAGGAACTGATGATGCTCAATGGGGCGCCGGTCTCGCCGCTCCGGAAAGCGTCCGACGGCAGTTGGTGCCGCTACAATTTCCGGGGCGAGGTCGAAGGCGTGGCCTGTGTCGGCGTGATCCTGGTGAAGCGGTGGTCCGACCAGGTCGTGGTCCTGATCGGGCGCTGGCCTCCGGAAGCCGACGAGAAGCGGCTCAAGGACTTCGAGACGATCAGCGGATCGCTGGCACTTCTTCCGGAAAGATGATCTCTGGCCGCCTGAGGTCCTGAACGACCAGGACCCCCGGCGGTCTTTTTTTGTCGGCGAAACCGCGGTCTGGGTGGACGGACGTCGTTCGCGGCCGGTTGACAGTCGGGTCCGGATACGGTAGGTTCGGACCGTTCTTTGAAACGTCGCGGATATCGCAAGGAGGACGGATCATGAGACTGGCCGGAATCATTTTTATGTTGGGGGCGGTCCTGTCCGCCGGACAGGTCAAGGCTGAAGATACCTTTCCGGGACCGGAGGTCCCGGGCAAGCAGGTCCAGGATGAGGGCGATAATCTCGATACCGCAACCCTCAGTGAGCTCACCAAGCTGCGGCATCGGGTGGCTACGGTCGAGGATCTGGCGGCCCTGGGCATCATCAGCCGGATGCAGGCCGACGAGGCCCTGAAGAGATACCTGGCCCAGGCTTCGGATGTCGCCGGAGAAGAGGTGTCCTACGAGCGCCTGCTGGCCCTGGCGGTCCAGCCGGAAGACACGGCCGAGCCGGCCGGCCTGACGGCGTTGCAGCGCTTTGCCGGCCTGATCACCTTCACCAACATCCTCTGGGTCCTGGGTATCGCCTTGGGCATCATCTGCTTCTGCTACCTGTTCTGGCACTTCATCGTCACCGTCATCGCCTCCATTCCCAAGGAGGTGTATGAGGTGCTGTTGGGACTTGGCGGCCTCGGTCTGATCGCCGGCGGTCTCTGGCTCAAGCCCGGTGTGGCCGAATACGTCGGTCTGACCGGCACCCTGATGACCACTGGGGCCCTGGCCGTCGCCTACTTCGCCCACAAGCTGGAGAAGAAGGAGACCCTGCTCTTTCTGGTCGCCTCCGCGGTCGCCGCCGCTGCGGCGCTGCTGCACGGCAGTTCGATGATCGGCTTCTTGGCCGTCATTCTGATCATGTGCACGCTTGGCTTCTCGGCCGCGGTCATCCCTTGCGGGTACGTCATCGGCTTCAAGGATGAGGCGGCGCTGGGTCGGGCCACGGCAGTCGGCTTCCTGATGGTTACTGCGTTCGTCCTCCTGACGATCTTCCAGAAAGAATTGGCGCCCCTGACCGTCTTCCGGACTGGAGCGCTCTTCATGGGCAGCTTCATCGGTTATCTCGGTCTGCTCATCGCCTCCTCGCGCTGGTACGACAGCCGGACCCATTACGCCCTCTTCCAGGTGGTCACCATCACGGCCGGCGTGGCCGCCCTGGTCGTGGGCTCGGTCTTACCTCATCGAGAAGGTCTGCGAGGTGCCGGTCCGCGAGCGGGTCGGCTACGCCACGCTGGGGCTGGTCGTCTCCGGCATCATCTTCGGGGTCTGCATGCTGGTCAAGACCTATCCGGCGGCACTACAGCCTTATCTGCTCTTCTGAGCGGTCTTTCCGCCCGATTTATCGGGCGGATTTTTTGTCGCCGACTTGCCGCCTCTTGACGGGACGGCTCATCCGGAGTAGGGTGGCCGGTTGAGTTCTTTCCAACGAGCACAGTCCAGATCCGATGAAGGAGATCGTCATGATCAGGGATAAGGCAGAGTTGGCTCGTGAGCTTACCGAGAACCAGTATTTCTATGCCGAGTGGCGCAAACGGTCGCAGCACGAACGTCATCAGCGTCATCAGGAGATGCTGGCCCGGGGCCGGCCGCCTGAGGATCTGAACCGGGCCAACTGGCACGGTATCGCCACCACCCGTGGGGGGCGGCGTTTCCAGATCGGCCTCAAGGTACTGAACGAGTGCGAATACAGCGGCTGTTTCAACTGCTTCCTCTACCACGAGGCCGCCTGCACCGCCGTCACGCCGGAGAACATCCTGGCGCAGTTCGACAACGCCTTGGCCGCGAACCGGCTGGACGTTGTCGTCGGGAAGCAGGGTCCCCGTTGGGGCGACCCCGGCAATGCCGACGTCGACCAGATCGATTTCAACGGCAGCGGTTCGTTCCTGAACCATAACGAGACGCCCCGCGAGGCGCAGCTCATGATCTTCCGGCGGCTGGCTGCCATGCCCTTCCGGAACATCCTGATCGAGTCGCGTATCGAATACGCGGAGATCGATCAGGTGAGGCGGCTCCGGGGTATCCTGAGACCGGACCAGACGCTGACCGTAGCCATCGGACTGGAGAGCGCCGATGACGTGATCCGGGAGCTGGCCATACACAAGGGTTACGACCTGAAGGACTTCGAGGTCTGTGTCGAGGCCCTGGCCGGAGTCGGGGCAGACGTCCTGGTCTATGCATTGGTCCGCCCGGCGTTCATCACCGAAGCCGAGGCCTTCGAGGACAGCCTGAACACCGGGAGGTATCTGGCTCGGCTGGCCGAACGGGTCCGTGCGGCGACGGGGAACAGGGATTTCGACCTGACCATGAAGTTGGAACCGGCCTTCATCCAGGAAGGGGGGTTCCTGCATTTCCTGCTGCAGCTCAGCGAGATCGCCGCCGTCGAGGGTGAGGAACCGCTCTACGAGACGCCCTGGTCCTTCACCGTGGCCGGGATCGTCGAGACGTTGATCGCCGAGGGTGTGGCCGACCTGATCAATCTGCAGATCGGCCGGAGCACCGATTTCCCGCCGCCCATCGCCGTGACCCGCAACCGGGATCACGAGGAGGACCTCCGGGCCAACGGGGGGCGGGGGAGTTCCGAACGACTCGACGAGGCGCTGCAGGACTACAATGTGGATCACGACGCCGGACGTCTGGCCGCCGCGGTCCGCGACGTGATACGGGCCTACCCTCGGACTCATGCCGCCTGGCTGGCTAAGGTCGGTCGGTCGTGTGCCACGGTCGCCGCTTAAGCTCAAAATTCCGCTCAACAGAGCGGGATTTTTTAATGATTCAGGAATTACGGTATGGGGCGGCGGGTTGACAGAAAGACTCGCTGCAGGTAAGGTCGGACGTTCTTTCACAGGAGAAGATCATGTCATTTTGGCAGAAGATTCTGTTCATCCCGCGTCTAATCTGGGGCGGCATCCATCTGTGGGTCGATCCGCCGCGCCGGCTCAGGCTCAAGGTGGATCACGATTGGGACAAGCGTCGGGCCCGCGAGCAGGCCGAGATGGAGCGGGTGACGGGAACCGTCCCTCGCTCCGCTCGGGCACCTGGGCGCTCCGCACGCGCTGCGCACCAGCCGCCGCCGCTCAAGCATGTCCACCTGAACCATTGGTACCGGCGCGGAGGCAAGAAGCATCGGTCAGACTGTTCGGTGGCCATCGATCTGGAGAGGCGTCGGATCGACTACACCTACACCTCCAATTGGCTCCTGGGCCGCGAGCACAAGGGTTCCGGACTCATCGGCGTCGCCGTCTTCTCGCTGCCCTTCATGCTGCCTCTCGCACCTTTCCTCTGGCTAGCCAACCGTTACTACGGACTCATGGAACGGCGGCGCGGCGTGTCCCGGCACGGTTGGGCCCTCTATCGGGCGATCCGGAAACAGCTCGACAGCGCCACCGCAGAGCTGCTTCTCGAAGCGCTCAAGAACGACTGGCGGCACGACCGGAGGATGGCGCAACAGGTGACGCTCGAAGAGGCCAAGAGCATCCTGGGCCGCTGTCACCTGTATGAGACGACAGTGTCTGATGAACGGGTGAAAAAGAGCCGGATGTACGCCGGCATCAAGCCCCAGTCCTTCCATTGGTTCGACGGGGATGACCAGATCGCTTCCGGCCGTTTCCACGGTGAGTACGAGCATCACGTCCAGGTCTTCAGGACGATCTTCGAGAATGATGAGGCTGACGAGCTTATCGGATACTTCCGGACCAGAGAGGTGAAGGTTTACGGCCTGCGACGGGTCAAGGGTCCCGACAACCAGGACTGATCTCCCAGACAGCAGCGTAAGCTGCTGTTTTTTTTCAAATAAAGAAAGACCGCCCGATTAGGGGCGGTCATCGTGAGGCGGCGGAGACACCAGGAGGGCCAGGGAGCCGCTGCGGTGACAGGCGTGCATCAGTTCGTCACGCGGGTAGGTCCGCCGGCCGCCGCACCATTCGTAGCTGGGATCATTGACCTCAACGGTCTCGCGGCCTGCTCCGACGACCACCAGGAAGTGGGGGTCGGTACGGCAGCGGTTGCGGGACAGTGGAGCGGCGTCGACTGAAAGTATGGGCGGGATATCCTGCCTCAAGGCGCGCCGCAGGTCGCGCCAGGTCACGGGGCGGGGCAGGAACCGGCCGCCCTCATCCAGATAATGCGGCAGCATCCGGCGGTAGATACCCCGATTCCAGGGATAATAGCCGTCCGGCGATACCGGCCGGCGGACCCAGCGGCGGAGTTCACGTTCCGCTTCCGCCGGCTCCAGGTCGATGAAACGCGCCGGGAAGATATCCCACCAGGTGATGATGGTCACCCTGAAACCGTTTCGGAGGAACCAGCGACCGAGAGCCAGCGGCGCCAGGCCGTTCTTCCCTCTCGTCTCGCGGACGATGCGGCCGATCGAGAGATGTCGCCCGTAGTGGGCGGCAATCATCTTGGCCGCCACCGAACCGCAGATCCGGGAATCGGTCGGCTGCCGGTATAGAGGGACAGCGAGTCTAATCATCGCCATGTCCGACTCCTCTCTGATATAAGGAACGACGACAGATCCCTTCTTGCTTATATCAGGGAGGTCAGGACGTCAATCCCGACAGGTCGACCGATAGTGTCACCCCCCCCGATTCTGGTATAATAAATGAAAGAGATATCAGGGAGATGAACAGTTTAGGCGACAAACCGCGGACCCGTGACCGATGTCCGGGTTTTACGCTCATCGAGATACTGGTGGTGATTGCCATCATCGGTATCTTGGCGACGATCGCTATTGTCAGCACCAACCGGGCCCGGATCAAGGCCCGTCTGGCTAAAGCTTGGGGCGACCTGAGTGCCATAAAGAGCGCTATTCA
Source organism: Parcubacteria bacterium SG8_24 (assembly GCA_001303185.1). GTDB lineage: Bacteria > Patescibacteriota > Patescibacteriia > SG8-24 > SG8-24 > SG8-24. Next base: position 35,804 of record LJNP01000005.1, on the reverse strand, counting down.
TCTGTTGGAGGCAGATACCCACAAATGGCCGAACGGCTGCCCACCGGCCAGCACGGCCAATCCCGAAATCGACCTGTCGAACGCCCAGGCCGGATTGCTGGCGGCGCCTTCGGTCGGCGATCAGGGTACCGGCTGCATCTGGACTGCCGAGGACATAGCGCGGTGGAAGGGTCCTTATGTCAGCTTCCGCGACGACCCCTGGGGCAACCCTTATTATTTCGATCCCGACTACGAGCCCTATGCGAACTGCGCCACCGAGCCGACCCGCGGCGTGACTCCGGTCATCCAGTCTTTCGGTCCCAACGGGCAGGGCGTGAACGATTATGATTGCGACGACCTGTTCATCGAGATGAGATAGTCCGCGCACCTGTTCCGATCATCCATGGCCGCCGCCCAGCGGTCTTTTTGGGCCGACCGGATCAAGCGGAGCCCGGTGATAAAAAAACCGTCCACGAGCGTGGACGGGGAAAGTTGGCGGAGGCGGCGCCCATCATTCAGAGGTTCTGGCGGAACCGCGCGGGAAAAGAGCGAGCTGTGGACACCGCCTCCGGATGCTCCCTCCTTGCCCGCGGGTTCCTTGACCTTTTTATCAAGTATCCGGTCGGGTGTCAACGGTCGGACCGGTCCGGGTTTGACCCGTCGTCCCTGACGTGGTTCACTGTAGGGTTCCTTCAAACGATCCGGAACCCGGATCGCCACTGGTCCTCGGACCGATAACCGGCAGTAGAAGTAGAATAGGAGGCAGTGATGATGAAGATGTTCCCGATCCTGGTGGCCTGCGCGGCGCTCATCGGCTGTGCCGCAACGCGGACCGTCGCCCCGGCCGCCCCCGCGGCGCCCGAGAGGCTCGTGATGTCGCCCTACGGTTTCTCGTTGGATCTGCCCGGACCGTCCTGGTCGGGCGAGGTCAACGGGCCGAGTCCGGGCCGGGCCGCTCTGGCCGCCGTGCTGTCGAACGGTGAGACCAAGGCCTTGGTGCTGGTCGGCCTGAACCGGACGATGACCGTTCCGGTATCGGAGGTCATGACCGAGATCAGGGCCAAGTCGCTCGCTGACGGCATGACCGCGGTAGCGGATGTCGTCACGGAAGATCGCGGTCCGTTGCATCTCTCGTCCCTCGCTTATCGGACGATCCAGGCCGGTCGGAGCATCGCGGTCCGCATCGTGGCTGTCCGTCACGAGGCCCTGCCTGACGGCCACGTGGTGGTGCTGATGGGTATGTGGCCCTCTCTCCACGACCGCCGGATGTCCGCCGATATCGATTCGATCGCCGCCAGCCTACGTCCCTTAGGTGTTTCGGCCGACCGTTAAGCCCCTGGGCCCGCCGCTTGGCGGGCTTTTTTGTCAGGCCGCTTCACTTCCGGGCTTACCCCCACTTTACAGTTCCGGTCGCCCTCCCTATAATTCTCTGGATTGACGAGGGAGGAAAACCCTCCCGGTCATTTTTTTATGTGCCGCGACCACTGGTTCGTCTATATGCTGAGATGCGCGGACGGCTCACTTTACACCGACGTGACCGATGACGTGGAGGGAGCCATCCATGACCACAACAACGGGGGCGGGACCGCCTATACCAGGACCCGGCAACCGGTTTTCTTGACGTACAGTGAAGAGTATATGAACCGTCGTGACGCCCAGCGTCGCGCCGCCTCGATCAGGAGACTGAAGCGGGCGGAAAAAGAGCGGTTGTTGGTCGTCGCCAACCTGTCGGCCCTGGAGGGCCCGGCCACTGCCTGAAAGGGGCGCACGAGCGTCTCTTTTTTACGCCCCCCGATTGTTTATTGCCGCCGGTGCGTCTGTCGACTATAATTCACGGCAGGCGGGTCCTGACTGAAATGACTCGACATGTTCAGGTTCTCCAAGATCAACCGCATCATCCTGACGATGATCTACGCCGATTTCATCTTTGTCATCGGCGGCGGCCTCATCTCACCGATCATCGCGGTGTTCATCACGGAGCAGGTCACCGGCGGCAGCGTCGCCGTGGCCGGTTTCGCCGTGACCGTCTTCTGGGTGGTCAAGTCCGCGGTACAGATACCGGTCTCGCTCTACGCGGACAAGCGTAAGGGGGACAGGGACGACTACGGCTTCATCCTGGTGGGGTACGCCATCACCACCCTGATCTCGTTCCTCTATTTCCTGTTCGTGCGCGAGGCCTGGCACGTCTACCTGCTGGAGGCGATCAACGGCGTGGCTTACGGCATGCTGACGCCCTGCTGGCTCGCCGTGTTCACCAAGAACATCGATCGTCAGAAGGAGAACACCGAATGGATGATGCACAGCAACGCCGTCGGCCTCGGTTTCGCCGCGGCCGCGGCGATCGGCGGGGTACTTGCCGAGAGGTTCGGTTTCCGCGTAATCTTCCTGGTCGTAGGCGTCATGAAGGTGATCAGCACCGCTACCCTCTTCACCATGCGCCGGGAATTCATCAACGGCGGCGACGGCCGTGACGGGGACGGTATCATCGAGATCCAAAGGCAGAAAGAAGCGATTCAACGCTGAATATGGGGGCCTTCTGGCACGACTATCTCTACACTCCACTCCTCAATTTCCTGATGTTCCTGTATAACGGGCCGGCTTTCGGCAACATGGGGGTGGCCATCATCGAGCTTACCGTACTGTTGCGGTTGGTGCTGCTGCCCCTGAGTGTCCTCGACGAGCGCAACCGCTTCCGTTACGAGAAGCTGAACCGGCGCATCGCGGCCATCGAACGCGATTTCAAGGCCGATCCGGTGAAGCGCAAGGAGATGATCCGGCAGATGCTCAAGGAACACCGGGTCAACTACTGGTCCAAGGTCTTCCTGCTGGGTGTCCAGGCGGTGGTGCTGGTGCTGCTCTATCAGGTGTTCGTCAGCGGCGTGCGTTTCACCCGCCACGAGATGCTCTACGCCTGGGTGCGGGTGCCCGACCAGGTGAACACCTTCTTCCTCGGTTTCGATCTGGCGGAGAAGAGCGTCTTCTGGCCCGGAGTGGTCGCCGTCCTGCTTTTCGTCAACACCTATACGGTCCAGAAGCAGCGCGAACACCTGGTCACCAAATCGGACGTGATGTATCTGATGCTCTTCCCGGTCTTCACCTTCGTGGTGTTGATGATCCTGCCGACGGTGAAGTCGATTTTCGTCCTCACCTCGATGGTCTTCACCATGATCGTCTTCGCCATCCGTAAGACCTTCTTCCGGCTGGGTAAGGAACCGCCGGGCTGACCCGGCCCCCGGCGGTCTTGCTAGTCGGCTGGATTCGTGGTAGATTGCCGGGTAAACTTCAGAGATAACAGACTGGATAAGCGGGAATATGGCGGAAAGTTTGGACAAGATAATGTATTCCTTCGTCGTTGAGGACGTGCTCAAGGGCCTTTTCGTATACGTGCCGCCGGGTTATGTGGCCTGCGTCTACGATCTGGGCCGGGGAGTGCTCAAGAAGGTGCTGACGCCCGGACTGCATCTCAAGATACCGTTCTGGCAGAAGGCCAAGCTGTTCAACACCCAGACGCTGGAATATTCGATCAGCCGGCGGTTCAACCCGGAGAACATCCAGGCGCTCGGGGATACGCCGGTCGTCGCCCAGACCCTGGACGGCAAGCGCATTTCTATCGAGGGTACGGTGCTGCTGCGGCTGGACATCAACCAGATTCCGATGATCTGGCAGACGATCGGCGAGGATTTCGTCTCCAAGATCGTCCGTCCGACGATCCGCAGCCGGATGCGGATGATCGCTTCCCGTTACGATTACCAGGATATCGTTTCCACCCGACGGGACGCGGTGGAAGTCGAGGCCAAGAACGAGCTGGAACGCATCTTCTATCCGCGCGGCATCTTCGTCGAGAATGTCCTGCTTTCGGAGATCGGACACGCCAGCGGCGAGCGTCAGGAGGGACAGGAGAACGGGGAGAAGGGCAAGTCGGCGGAGTCCTGATCCGGCCGGCTTACGACCACGGAACGGTCCCCTTGACAGGGGATTTTTTCGTACTATCATGTGAGTTAGCACTCATTAATGGAGAGTGCTAATATCTTGAATAATCATGGTTATGACCGGCGCTGAAATGAGGAAAAGGCTGGTGTTCGAGGCCGTGGTGCGGGAGCATATCCGTTCCGCCGAGCCGATCGGCTCGGAGACGATCGTTACCGAGTACGGCTTCGGCGTGTCTCCGGCCACCATCCGCAACGACATGGCCGATCTGGAGGAGATGGGCCTGCTGGAACAGCCGTATACCTCGGCCGGCCGGATCCCCACGGAGGACGGGTACCGCTATTTCGTCGAGGAATTCGTCGGTCAGGCGCCGTTGGAGAACGACTGGCGCGATCCATTGCTGCAGGCGGTGGAGCGCCTGCGACGCGAGGCCGAAGCGGCCTCGGCGGAACTGATCCGGACCATGGCCGAGCTCACCGGCGGCCTGGCTTTCCTCCGTTCCGGTCGGGGCACCACGCTGTTCAGCGGCATCGCCAACCTGTTCAGTCAGCCGGAACTGCGGGAGAGCGGGCGGTACGTCGAGGTCTCGCGGGCGCTCGACGATTTCGACCGGCTGGCGACCCGATTGTGCGGGGAGGACGACGACGGTTGTGAGGTGCTGATCGGCACCGAGAATCCGCTCTCGCCGGAGCTGAGTTCCGTTACCCTGCACTGCCACCGGTCCGGATCCGCCGTCAGCCTGTTCGGGATAATCGGACCGAAACGGATGGATTACGACACCAACGTCACCTTGATGCGTTTCCTGCACGAGATTCTGGAGGAGGCGCGCCGATAAATCACGATCATCATCATTCCTATGGATGAAGATAAGGATATTCAGGAAGAGGTCACGGAAGGGGCGGCTGTCCCCGAGTCCGTACCGGCCGGAGGCGAGACTCCAGGTGATACCGGTTCCGATACTCCAGCCGTCGGCGAGCCGCCGGCCCCGGCCGACGGGGCGACGACGGAAGGTCCGGCCGCTCCGGAGCGGGCGGAGGAATACTTGGCCGGCTGGAAGCGGGCCGCCGCCGACTACGCTAACCTGAAACGGGACTTGGAACGGCTGCGCCAGGAATACGCCAAGTACGCCGCCCAGTCATTCTGCGAGAAGCTGCTGCCGGCAGTCGACAACCTGAAGAAAGCCTGCGACCAGAAGCCCGACCTGGCCGAAGGGTCCGCTCCGGCCGATGCCGTCGGCAAGTGGATCGAGGGTATCGGTCATGTCAGGGACCAGTTCGATTCCGTGCTCAAGGAGGCCGGAGTGACCGCGATCGCCGAGGTGGAGGTGCCTTTCGACCCTTCGATCCATGAGGCGGTGATGCGGGACAAGCGCGAGGGGTTGGCGGCGGATACGGTAGCTGAGGTGGTCGAACCGGGCTATCGGCTGCACGACCGGATCATCCGGCCGGCCAAGGTGATAGTCGCGGAATGAACTGACGGGAATGAGAATAAGAAACCGAAGAAACCCAAACTGAGGACATTATGGGAAAGATACTAGGGATAGATCTCGGCACGACCAATTCCTGCATGGCGGTCATCGAGGGCGGTCAGCCGAAGGTCGTGGAGAACAAGGAAGGCGCGCGGACCACGCCGTCGGTGGTCGCCGTGACCAAGAACAACGAGAGACTGGTCGGTCAGATGGCCAAACGCCAGTCCGTGGTAAATCCGGAGAACACGTTGTATTCGATCAAGCGGTTCATCGGCCGGCGCTGGCAGGACGAGGAGGTCCAGCACGAGGCCCGGCTCCTGCCGTTCAAGCTCCAGCAGAGCGGCGAGGGGGTCAAGGTGGTCATGGCCGGCAAGGAATACGCCCCGCAGGAGATCTCGGCCATGGTGCTGCAGAAGATGAAGGCCGACGCCGAAGAGAAGCTCGGCGAGACGATCGGTGAGGCGGTCATCACCGTGCCGGCCTATTTCGACGATTCCCAGCGACAGGCCACCAAGGACGCCGGGGAGATCGCCGGCGTCAAGGTGCGGCGCATCATCAACGAACCGACCGCCGCGGCCTTGGCTTACGGTTTCGACAAGAAGCAGGGCGGCAAGATCGTGGTCTATGACCTGGGCGGCGGCACCTTCGACGTGTCCGTGCTGGAGGTGGCCGAAGACACGGTCGAGGTCAAGGCGACCAACGGCGACACCCATCTGGGGGGCGATGATTTCGACCAGCGCATCATCAACTGGATCGTCGAGGAGTTCCGCAAGCAGGAGGGAATCGACCTGTCCAAGGACCCGCTGGCGGTCCAGCGCATCAAGGAGGCGGCGGAGAAGGCCAAGATCGAGCTCTCTACGGCTACGGAGACGGAGATCAACCAGCCCTTCATCACCTCAGATTCGGCCGGGCCGAAACATCTGGTGATGAAGATGAACCGGGCCAAGCTCGAGGAGCTGGTGCGGGACCTGGTCGAGAAGACGACCGAACCCTGCCAGCGGGCCCTGGATGACGCCAAGATACCCAAGGAGGAGATCGGTGAAGTGATCATGGTCGGCGGCATGACCCGCATGCCCCTGGTCATGGGGACCGTGGAGAAGTTCTTCGGCAAGAAGCCGAACGTAAGCGTCAATCCGGACGAGGTGGTGGCGATCGGCGCCGCCGTTCAGGCTGGGGTGCTGCAGGGCGACGTCAAGGACGTGCTGTTGCTCGATGTCACGCCGCTGTCGCTCGGCATCGAGACCTTGGGTAACGTCATGACCCGGCTGATCGAACGCAATACCACTATCCCGACCTCCAAGACCCAGACCTTCTCCACCGCCGCCGACAACCAGCCGTCGGTGGAGATACACGTGCTGCAGGGCGAGCGCGAGATGTCGGTCGACAACAAGACGCTCGGCCGGTTCATCCTGGACGGTATCCCGCCGGCGCCGCGCGGCATCCCGCAGATCGAGGTCTCTTTCGACATCGACGCCAACGGCATCCTGTCGGTGGCGGCTAAGGATAAGGCCTCGGGCAAGGAGCAGAAGATAACCATCACCGCCTCGACCGGGCTCTCCAAGGAAGAGGTCGAGCGGATGAAGCAGGACGCCGAGTCGCACGCCGAAGAGGACAAGAAGAAGCGCGAATTGGTCGAGCTCAGGAACAATGCCGAAGCCATGGTCTATACCACGGAGAAGATGCTCCGCGAGCATAAGGACAAGATCGCCGAGGACAAGCGGAAGCAGGTCGAGGAGAAGCTCGAGGCGCTCAAGAAAGTGAAGGATTCGGACGACGGGGCGGCGATCAAGCGCGCCGCCGACGAGTTGACCGATATCGCCACCAAGGTGGGCGGCGAGCTCTACCAGCAGGAGCAGGCGGCGCAGCAGGCGGCCGGGGGAGCTGCTCCGGGCACCGGCGGTCCGCCCAGCGAGGAGGAGAAGAAAGACGAGGGACCGATCGAGGCCGAGTTTGAGGAGAAGAAAGAATAAGACCAGGATTTATGTCCGAACAGAAACAGATAGCGCTCGAGGCGCCGGCGCACGCGTTGCAGAACGTCATCGCCAACTTCGACGAGGAGCAGTTCCGGCTGATCATGATGTCCGGCGGCCCGGCCAGGATGTACGTCCTGTCACCGAAGCACGCCAAGCGCATCATGCTGCTCCTGCAGAAGCAGATCGGCGATTACGAGGCGCAGTTCGGCAAGGTAGAGACCGAGCTGCCGCAGACTGTCGAAGGCACGGCGACCAGGGGCGAGGTCGGATTCAAGGTGGAGTGAGTCCATCCGTCCGACCGGAGGCGGCCGTCATCAATCAGCATGGCGAAGGATTACTACAAGATCTTGGGCGTGGGCCGCGATGCCTCGCCTGAGGACATCAAGAAGGCTTTCCGTAACCTGGCCAAGGAGCACCATCCTGACAAGGGCGGTGATGAGAGCCGCTTCAAGGAGATCAACGAGGCCTATCAGGTGCTCGGCAACCCGGAGAAGCGGCAGCAGTACGACCAGTTCGGGACCACCTTTGAGCAGATGGGCGGACAGCCGGGCGGTTTCGATTTCAGCGGCTTCGGTCCCGGAGGTCGGGGATTCAATTTCGGTTTCGGCGATATTTCCGAGATGTTCGGCGACATCTTCGGGGCCGGGGCGCGGCGGTCCCGGCCGGCTCAGGGCCGGCACATCGAGATGGACGTCGCCGTGTCCTTCGAGGAGGCGGCTTTCGGGACGGACAAGACGATCGACCTGTACAAGACCGTGAGTTGCCCTTCCTGCGGCGGCGACGGCGCCGAGCCGGGGTCGAAGATCATCGAGTGCATCCAGTGCGCCGGCAGCGGTCAGGTGCGGCAGGTGCAGCAGACGATCCTGGGCAGCTTCCAGACGATGCGGACCTGCGACCGGTGTCAGGGCCGCGGGCGCGTGCCGGAAAAGGCCTGCCGGACCTGCGGCGGCACCACCATCTCCAAGGACGCCAAGAAACTGGAACTGAAGATACCGGCCGGTATCGCCGACGGCGAGATACTGCGCATCTCCGGCGAGGGCGAGGCGGCGCCGTTCGGTGGCAGCCCCGGGGATCTCTACGTGGCGGTGCGGGTCAGGCCACATGCCGGATTCTCTCGGGACGGCTTCGATGTGAGGTCCAAGGCGGAGATATCCTTCGCCCTGGCGGCCCTGGGCGGCAAGATACCGGTGGCGACCCTGGACGGCCGGGTGGACCTGAAGATACCGGCCGGGACGCAGCCCGGACAGGTCTTCCGGCTGCGCGGCAAGGGCATCCCGCACCTGAGGCGCTCCGGACGGGGCGATCATCTGGTCGAGGCGGTCATCCGTATCCCCAGACGTCTCAACCGCAAGCAGCGACGCCTGCTCGAGGAGTGGCCGGACTGATTCCCGGAGGGGGTGACGGGCCCGATTCGGATATGGTATAATGAGTGTGAAGGATTCCCCTTACCTAAGGTCATCCCGATAGACCATGAGCCTGTTCGCCACAGCTGTGGCCGCCACTGGCAGCGAATCAGCGGAGGGAGCGGTCCATATAGGCACCGACCTGGCCACATATCTGTCCAGCATCGACTGGTCCGCGCCTACGTGGGACCTGTTCATCGTCATGTTCTTCATCGTGACGGTGTTTTTGTACGGCATGTCACTGGGTCGGGATCGGATCATCGTCATCCTGGTCTCGATCTACATGGCGCTGGCCGTGGTCTCCAACGCGCCGTTTCTCGGTACCTGGGACGCCAACATCAATGTCGGCGACTATTTCGCCTTCCGTATCACCACCTTCATCGGCATCTTCGTCCTGCTGTTCTTCCTGCTGTCGCGTTCGGCGCTGATGAAGACCTTCGGCGAGCTGGCCGCCGGATCCTGGTGGCAGGTGCTGGTATTCTCGGTGTTCCACGTCGGCCTGTTGGTGAGCATCACCCTGTCCTTCCTGCCGGCCGAGGCGATCGATCATCTGGCGCCCCTGACCCAGCAGCTCTTCGCTTCCGACATCAGCCGTTTCGTCTGGATAGTGGCACCGATAGCCAGCATGGTGATGCTGAAAGGCGGTGATTAGCTTCGGCGGTCACGTTGTCGACGTCTAAGACAGTGGGTCATCCGACCCCCTTTTTTCGTTTCCGTACTTCACTTCCTGTCCTGATATCGCCATCGGCCGAAACGAAAACCGCGCCGGAGAACCGGCGCGGTCCTGTTTTCGGTCAGAGGCGGTCACCTATTCCATCGGCATCTCCTCACCTTCGGGCATCAGCGGCTCTTCCGGCAGAGGTTCCTCCACCGGCGGCCCTGTAGGAACGATCTCGACAATGTCATCCGGCTCCGGCAGTTCAGCCGGGACGAACATGTCTATCGTCACGGCGGTGAATGAGGTGGCCTGGCGCAGGTCGGTGGCCGATCCGACGGTCACGACCTTGCCTATCTCGATATCGTCAAGGGATATCGTCTCATAACGGAACGGCGCCGGGGGCGGGGGAAGTTGGATCAGAGCAGCCTCCTCCGGAGTCGCTGCCGCCATCTCGGCCTGATATTCCTCGACCTGCCGGGAGTATTCCAGGTCCGCTGCCGACATCTCTTCCGGTGTCAGCTCCCGGCGTATCCGGATTACCGTATCCTTGCCGATCTCGACCCGCAGGTCCCGCTGCTCCGGTTCGCTCAGGACGTCCATCTGCATCCTCGCCCGCACCATGATGTATGCGGAACCGACCTCCGTCACTTCGCCGCTGACAGCCATGACCGGCGTGTCCTCGAACACCGCCTCCGGGACCAGTCCGGTGGCGATCAGCTTCTCCTGTACCGACGATTCGGCCGCCTGTTGGCCGGCCTGATACCCTTTTTCGTATTTCATGGCGCCACCCAGGATATAGCCGGCTCCGAAGCCGACGATAGCGAGCACGACGGCCAGGATCACTGGCGTGGACGAGCCGGACGGGGGTGGGTTATTGGCGGATTGTTTTGGTGGCATAACTCTCTGATGATTGAATTCTGACCTCAGTATACCGCCCGATGGCCGGCTCGTCATCGTCGATTGTGGATAAATCGTCGGTTGGCATGAAAGTCCTCTATTAATATGGTATTATAGATTCGACCTTATCGAATCAATGACCTGTCGGTATTATGCGCCACCGTGACGGCCAAAAAGAAGCTCAACTGACCGGAAAGACGGTCGGTTCGGGACTGTTGTCGGTATTGATGTTCGTTGCCGTCGGTCTGGCGATCGGCGTGACCGTCCACATGGTCAGGGCCGCCACCTATCAGCCGCCCTCCGAGGACCCGCCGGGCGGCAATGTCCCGATCACGATCTGGAATTTCGAATCGAGCGGGACCAAACAGGTCAGCGCCTCCATCGACATCGACGGGGACATCACGCTGGGCGGCGAGATATCATCGCCCTCCGGTCTGCGGAAATGGACCTCAGAGAGCGCTAATGGCAATTTTCGGATGACCCAGCAGGACGGCGGCAGCCGGTACGGTCTGGCCTGGAACGTCGATGGTGACAACCTGTCGACTGGCACCTATTTTGCGACCGGCGACCCCGCCTTGTTCATGGAATGGGACACCGGCGGGTTCACCTGGAATACCGCTCCGGCCGGCACGGCCGGCGTGGCCGTCTCCTGGTATCCGACGCTGTATGCTGGGACCGGAGGACGGGTAGCGGTCGGTCATACCGGTCCGGGTTATCCGTTGGACATCTGGTCGACCTCGGACACGGCGATGCTGCGGCTCAACCAGAACACGGCGAGTGGTCTCTGGACCGGCGTCGCCCTGGCCCGCCAGATGAACGAGCGATGGTTCATCGGCATGGACGACGCGGCGGACGGCCTGCTGTTCCGGTCCGGCGGGGCCGATGACGCGATGACCCTGTCCGCCGATGGCGACCTGGACACCCTGGGTTGTTTCGGTCCGGTCTTCGTCGGCGTCACTGCGCTGACCTATACCGGACACCTCAACGGCGCGGCTTCAGGATATTTCAACGCCAACAGTCTCTGTGCCGGTTTCGGTACCGGGGCCCACGTCTGTTCGACCGCCGAGATGCTCAACAGCATCAAATGTGCCTCAGTCTGGCCGCCCGACAAGCTCAAGGACGCCGCCCTGAACGGCGTCGATGCTTGGGTGCAGGGCGGTCCGCCAGGCTTCACCGCTCCGGTCAACGACTGTCAGTCCTGGTCTTCCAACAACAGTTCCCATCTGGGCCGCATGTGGCGCTTCGACAGCGTGACCGGCGGCACCGGATTCCTAACCACCTGTAACCAGGCGATTCCCTTCGCCTGCTGCAAGTAACCTAAACGAACCGTCTATGAGCCGTGCCTCAGACAGGATACTAATCAACCGTCGGTCCTTATACGCGGCCGCCGTACCCTTGGTCGCGACCGTCTTCCTTTTCCTGATGGTGCTGCCGGCCCTGGCTCATGAGTGCCCGCGGCGCAATCCGGACGGATCGATCCAATGCACCACCGGCAATTTCTGGTGCGGCAACACCTGCCGACCCGACGGGGAGATCACGGCGATCGAGAACGGCTGTGCCGTCAATCAGGTCTTCCGCTGCAGCTCCTGTTCCTGCGTCTGCGACACCGAGAATTATCCCTGTAGCGGCTGTACGGCCCAGCAGGTCAATATCGGCGACAGCTGCAGCGACCCGATCGGTGGCGAGCATTACAACATCTGCGGCACCGATTGCCGCTGCCCCAGCGGCTATACGGAATGCGCCGCCACCAACACCTGCGTGGCCGATCAGGCCTGTCCTCCCGGCACGGTCTGGGATCCCTGCACCGCGACCTGCGGCACCGATTACGTCCTGTCCGATCCGGCGAGCGCCCAGGTGACCGGCATCTGGATCACCGGCGACATCAATACGACCGACGGCGATCTCTATCTGGCGAGCGGCAAGGCGATCCGGGTGGATGGTGCCGGACGCACCGCCCTCAATATCGGCAACTGGGGCGGCGGCACGGGCGTGGACGTGACCATCGGCGGTGACCTCTACGGCGGCGAGCTCTACGCCGATGGGAGTTTCCACGGCGCGTCTTTCTGCATCACTGGCGGTACGGAGGATTGCGTCACCAGCTGGGACGACGCCCTGCCTACCGGGACCGTCAATCAGGTGCTGCGGCACAACGGCACCTCCTGGGCGGCATCGAACGGTCTGACCATCACGGCAGCCGGTCAGGTCGGCGTCGGTTTCGCCAATCCCACCGAACGCCTCTGGGTCAACGGCAACGCGCGGGTCACTTCGGGCATCGGCGCCGGGTCGGAAAACCCGATCGCTACCTGGGGTATCCGGGCCGGCGGTAACACCGGCGGCGGCTATTTCGCCGATGCCGGCGAATCGGGCTGGGCCCAGCTCGGTTTCGGCCATTACGGCATCATCGCCAAGGGCTACTACGGGAACGAGTTCGAGGATCTGGACGGTCCGGGTCGGGTGTATCTCGGTTACAACAACACCTACGGCGTCTACGCCCAGGGTACCAGCCATTATTTCGGCGGGCATAAGACGACCGGGGCGGGCGGTAACGTCGGCATCGGCATCGAGTCGCCGACAGCCAAGCTGGACGTCAACGGTGACGTTAAGATGACCGGGTTCAACCTGACTACCGGCGCTGGCGCGGGTCGGGTCCTCACCTCTGACGCCAGCGGCGTTGGCACCTGGCAGGATCCGCCCTCGGCGATCGGCGGCAGCGGCACCACGAACCGTCTGGCCAAGTTCACCAGCGCCTCCAGTGTCGGCAATTCTCAGGTCACGGATGACGGGACCAAGGTGAGTGTCGGTTCCGCGTTCCAGGTAGACGGAGCCACCGGAAGCACCGGCATCGGTACCACGGCACTGACCGACCGTATCTTGAACGTCGATCGTACCTCCAGCGTGTTAGGTAGCCAGTACGGTGCGTATTTCAATCATGACCAGAACTATGTCGGTATCGATGACGCCTACACTTACGGCGTCTATGCCATGGCCGACAATAACAACACATATTCCGCTGGATCCGGGACCTATTCACGCGCCTTCGGTGTCTACGGCGGGGCCTATTCGACCACCAACAATATCGGCTGGACTTACGGTGTTTATGGTTACGGTGGGACTGGAGACGCTGCTCATGGTGTCTATGGCCAGGCCGCTAGCGGTACACAGAACTATGCGCTGTACGGGAATGCCTCTTCTGCTGCCACCAGCTCCAATGCCGGTGTCTGGACCTATGTCTATGGCGCGCCGGTCAATTACGGCGGCTATCTCTACGCCAACGGTTACGGCAGCACCGGGACGAACTACGGCGCCTATAACTACGTCTGGGGCAATGACAGCACTGGGACCAATTACGGTTCCTACAACATCGTCCAAGGCAGCGGCGTCGACGCCAGCACCAACTACGCCGGTTATTTCAGCGCGACGCACGGGGTGACCAACTGGGGCATTTATGTAGCCGCTTCGGACAAGAACTACATCAACGCCAATCTCGGCATCGGCACGTCCAATCCGGCGGCCCAGCTCGATGTCGCCGGTACGGCCCAGATGACCGGATTCAAGATGACGACCGGCGCCGGCGCGGGCAAGGTCCTGACCTCGGACGCCAGCGGTACCGGTACCTGGCAGGCTGCCCCTTCCGGTCCTTGGACGGTGTCTGGATCAGACGTCTACCGAAGTACCGGTTTCGTCGGTATCGGTGAGTCGGCACCGGACGCGCCACTGCATATTAAGTCCAATATCGAGACCTTCGATTTCGAGGGTGTCGGCACCTCGGTAGCCATCGAGCCGGTCTCAGCGACCCGCGACACAGGCATCTCGCTCAAGGCGACACGGGGCGGTACCGAAACCTGGCAGATCCGGGCCGGGTATGGATATTCCGGCACCAGCAGGAACCTCCATTTCCTGACCCACTCCAACGCCAGTTCGAAGATGACCATATCGCCGGACGGACGCGTCGGCATAAACGGCTCGACTGCGGCGGCGATAAATCAGCTCTCTGCCCTCACCGTCAAACCGCCGCCTGACGTGACGAATTTCGGGGGCACGACCACCGCTAACAATTCGACCACGATTAGTCTCGGATCCGGTCAGCAATTCAATGAGCTCGGCAGGGGATCCAGGATTTCATTGTCTTCTGCCCCCTCGACTTATGCCACTGTCACCGCTGTGACCAACCCCTATACCGTTACAGTCGATACCCCTCTGGGGAACGGGACCTCTCAGACCGTCAACGTCAAGCACAGCCTGTTCCGGCTCGAAGACACCTCATCCAACGTCAAGGTGGTCGTGAACGATGAAGGTAAGATGGGTATCAACACGACCGTCCCGAAGGCCGAGTTGGACGTGAACGGTGACATCAGAGTCCAGAGGATCGCCCCGGCCTACGGCTCCTGGAGCGGCATCGGCGACGGCGGCGCGGCAATCGTCAACGACAACGGTACCTATAAGGCCCTGATGATCGTCGGTAGCGACCAGAACAATGCCGCCAATGGTTGCGACAGCGTCCGCTGTGTCCGCATGTGGGACCGGGTCAAGGTCGAGGGCAATCTCTATACCTCAGGGAGCGTCGGTATCGGCACGACGACGCCGAACAGCCTGTTGCAGGTGGCCGGCCTGGTCAATTTTGACACTGCCAGCGCCAGCACCTATTTAGGCTCCGGGGCCGGCAATTCCGCTAGTACCAATACCACTTATAATACCTTCATCGGTCAGTCTGCGGGGTATTCTGACGCCGGCGCCAGTTATGGCGATTACAACACGGCTGTAGGCTACGCGGCACTCTATTCCAACGCCGACCCTTATCAGGACACGGCGGTCGGTTATTGGGCGATGGGTTCAGGCGCCTCCGGCCAGTATAACACCGCGGTCGGGGCCTACGCCATGCGGTACATGATCGGCAACTACAACACCGCCGTGGGTCGTTACGCCATGTACGGTTATACGCCGTACGACGGGTATTATAATTCCGCTCTAGGTTATTATGCCTTACGCTATCTGTCCTCCGGCGTCGGTAATACCGGCGTAGGTATGTATGCCGGTTATTCCGGGACCTACGTCTCGACCGGCTCGTACAATACCTTTCTCGGTTATGGTGCCGGTCTTTCCGGTGCCCAGTACGATCGGGCCACGGCAATCGGCTATAACGCCATGGTCAGTTGCAGCGACTGTATCGTGCTCGGTGATGCCGATAACGTCGGTATCGGAACTTCTGCTCCGGAGCGCCGCCTTCACGTGTATAACGGCAGCGCCGGTACGGTGACGGCCAACGGTAATTCTCCGCTCGTCGTGGAAAATAGTACACATGGTTATATCCACATCTTGACGCCGTCAACTACAGAACAGGGCGTATTGTTCGGCGACAACGTCGACAACATCTCCGGCGCCTTGATCGTCGACACGTCCAACACCATGCAGTTCCGGTCGGGCGGTAATACGACGCGGATGTGGTTGAATGCTGACGGCGATCTGGGTATCGGCACCAGCCCGTCCTTCGCCCGACTTAAGGTGAACAAGGCCGGCGGGGGCCGGGCCTTCTGGGGTCAATCCACGGCCGCTCAGGGTTCGTCGAACAACATAGGCATCGAGGTGGATGGACAAAGCTCTAATCTCCGGAATTACGGCGTGCTAGCCCGTGGATACGGCGGTTCTGGAGCCCTGAATTTCGGTGGTTGGTTCTACGCCGATCAGGGATCCACCAACTACGGCGTCTATGCTTCCGGAGCGAGCCCCGGTTACGATTTCTACGCGACTGGATCGGGCACTAATTATGGCGCGTCGTCTTCTATCCGTTGGAAGCGGGACATCAGGGAGATAGATAGTGCCTTAAATAAGATACTTAATCTCAGAGGCGTCTATTTTACTTGGGATGAAGAGCATGGCGGATTACACGATATCGGCATGATCGCTGAGGAAGTGAATGAGTTTGTGCCGGAGATCGTGGTGATGGATACCGAAGATCCAGAGTACGCCACCGGCATGGATTACAGCATGCTGACACCGGTCCTGGTCGAAGCGGTCAAGGAACAGCAGGAAGAGATCGAGGAACTCAGGGCAGAGATCGAGGAACTCAAGGCCCTGCTGCAGGACCGGTGATCGGTCGCGGTTTCGGAATACGGAAGCCCCCGCCCCACGGCGGGGGCTTTGACAATCCGGGTTGAATCACTCCGGCAAAGGGCGTATCCTTCAGGCTGTTATGATCAGGTTCTACAATTCGCTCACCCGGAAGAAGGAACCTTTCCGGTCCCGGAAGAAGGGGCAGGTGACGATGTACAACTGCGGACCGACCGTCTACGACCGGGTGCATATCGGCAACCTGAGGTCGTTCGTCTTGGCCGATCTGCTGCGCCGGTTCCTCGAGTCCCGCAAGTACGAGGTGATGCAGGTGATGAACATCACCGATGTCGGACACATGCTGGCCGACGAGGACGAGGGTGAGGACAAGATGGAGGTGGCGGCCCGCAAGCAGGGCCGGACCCCCGAGGAGATCGCTGCCTTCTATTCCGAGGCCTTCTTTAACGATATCGACCGGCTCGATTTCCGCCGGGCCTGGAAATACCCGAAAGCGACCGATCATATCGAGGAGATGGTCGCGCTCATCGGACGGCTCATCGAGAAAGGCTGCGCCTACAAGGTCGGCGGCAACGTCTATTTCGACGTCTCCTCGTCGTCGGATTACGGCAAGCTCTCCGGTAACGTCATCGAGGATCTGGAGCCCGGGGCGCGGGTCGAGGTGCGCGAGGAGAAGAAGCATCCGGCCGACTTCGCCCTGTGGATCGAGAATCCCCGGCACCTGATGCAATGGGAGGCGCCCTGGGGCCGGGGATATCCCGGCTGGCACATCGAGTGTTCGGCCATGGCCATGAAGTACCTCGGCGACACCATCGACATCCATACCGGAGGCGAGGACAACAAGTTTCCGCACCATGAGAGCGAGATCGCCCAATCCGAATGCGCCACCAGGAAGCCCTTCAGCAAGTACTGGCTGCACGTCGGCTATCTGCTGGTGGACGGCGAGAAGATGTCCAAGTCCAAGGGCAACTTCTACACCCTGGACGACCTGATCGGTAAGGGATACGAACCCCGTGAGGTGAGATACCTGCTGCTTACCACCCACTATAGGCAGGCGCTCAATTTCACCGAGCGGGGATTGGCCGGAGCCAGGAGTTCCCTGGCGCGGCTTGACACTTTCGCCGACACGGTGGGGCGCTATAAACCGCAGCAGAAAGGGGGTCGGTCGGTCCTGGCTAAGACGGCCCTTGAGGCTTTCGGGGAGGCGCTGGACGATGACCTGAACGTCTCCGAGGCCTTGGCGGCACTGTTCGATTACGTCCGGGAGGTCAACGAACGCATCGGTGACCGGACGCTGACCGGGCGCGAGAAGGATGACACCAAGAAGCTGCTGGCGACGGCGGGGAAGGTGCTGGGTTTCACCTTCGGTCGCGCCGAAGAGGAGTTCGAGATACCGGACAGCGTCCGGGAGCTGATCGGCCGGCGCGAGGAGGCCCGTAAGGAGCGCCGCTTCTCTGAGGCCGACCGGTTGCGGGATCAGGTCCAGGAGCGCGGCTTCCTGATTGAGGACACGCCCGAGGGACCGAAGATCACCAAGGCGCGGTGAGCGTTCCCGCCAGCCGTTCGGAGCTGACCGACAAATGGCTGAAATCAGCCTTTTTTGGTTCCCGTCGACGACGTCCTGCACCGCCTATCCCGGGCATGATCCGGTATTCGTCGCTGCTGGTCGGTCGAGGCCGCCTTATGGTATAATTTATGTAGCGATAAGCGGATTTTTTGCTGTCATCCGGCTCATATGGAAAACCGGGAAATACCGGCGGCCGAGCCTGAAGTGCGGTCGCCTGAATCGGGTCCGGAAGAGATGACTTCCCCGGAGACCGAGAGGCCACCCTCTCCGCAGGAGCCGAAGGCGCCGGAGGAGCCGCTTCAGGCCGCCCCGCCGGCACCGGCGACCCCGTCTTTGTCGCCTCAGGCCGCTCCGGCCGCTCCGGCGAAAGACGATTATCATGTGGAGATCGAGCGCCTGCTGGAGAAGAAGCTCTGGGAGGTCTACCTGGCGTTGCCGGACAGTCTGCGTCCGCGCTTCAAGGCGACCGGCGAACAGACCGCGGCGCAGCTGAGGTCGATGTTGGACAGGAGCAGCATCAAGCCGGAGAAGGTGGACGGTCTCATCCGCCGCTGGCTCAAGATCATTCCCCGGGTATGCCGATTCTTCCTGCGGCAGGAGGCCAAGATCAAGACCGACGAGTATATGGAGCTGTACGGGAAGAAGACCGGTCAGGACGAGGTCGTCCTGTGATTGGATAGGATATGCCGACGATCCAGATATCTAACGAGCAATTGGCGGTATTATTGGGCAATCCGCTGTTCGTGTTGGTAGTCGGGGCCGCAGTCGTCCTGTTGTCGTTGTTGGTGGTCCTGTTGATCGTCAGGTCCGTGATGCGCAAGAGGTATCAGGCCCGGGTCGGTCTCAAGAAGAAGGTGCTGCTGGTCACCGTCCCCAAGGAATCGGCCGAGAAGGGCGACGCCGGACAGCGCGAGAAGTCGCTCCAGGAGATCCAGGAGGACATCGGCGTGATGGAGACGATTTTCGCCTCGATCGGCGGCCTGAAGGCCGAGAAGGGGACCAAGGCCTGGTACGTGGGGCGGGAAGATTCGATATCGTTCGAGATAGTCGCCAACGACGGGCTGATCTCCTTCTATGTGGCGACTCCGGAGAACCTCCAGGAGTTCATCGTGCAGCAGATCCAGGCGCAGTATCCGCACGCCCAGGTCGAGGAAGTCCCGGACTATAACATCTTCCATCCGCAGGGGCAGGTCGTCGGGACGATGCTGAAGTTCCGACGGGACAGCTTCTTCTCGCTCAAGACCTTCAAGCAGATGGAGACCGACCCGCTGAATTCCCTGACTAACGCCATGGCCAAGGTCGAGAAAGGGGATGGGGCCGTCGTCCAGATCGTCGTCCGTTCCGCCCGTCCCGGATGGCGCGCCCAGGCGGCGAGCATCGTCAAGGCGATGCATCAGGGCAAGAGCTACAATGAGGCCCGGGGTGGGACCACCATGATGGGCACCCTCGGCGGCATGTTCAAGTCTTCCGGCAAGCCTGAAGAGAAGAAGGAATACCGCATGTCCTCGCGTGAGGAAGAGATGGTCAAGGCGATCGAGGAGAAGATCGGCAAGCTGGGACTGGACGTCTGTATCCGCGTCATCGCCTCGTCGTCCAGCCAGGCCAAGGCCACCAACCATCTCAACAACATCGTCGGCGCCTTCGCTCAGTACAATATCCCGCAGTACGGCAATCAGTTCGCCCGATACGGCCTGAAGACCGACCGACTGGTCGACGACCTCATCCTGCGCCGTTTCCCGGAGACGCCGCGGATGGTGCTGACCGGTGAGGAGCTGGCCGGCATCTTTCACCTGCCGCTGCCCTCTACCGAGACGCCCAATATCAGGTGGCTCCTGGCCCGGAAGGCGCCGCCCCCGTCGAATATCCCCCAGGAAGGCCTCTATCTCGGCACTGCCGAGTACCGCGGCCAGAAGACCGAGGTCTTCATCAAGCATGAGGACCGTTTCCGGCATATCTACCTGATCGGCAGTTCCGGCTCCGGTAAATCGGAGTACATCGCCAATATGGCGGCCCAGGACGTCCGGGACGGTCACGGCATCTGTATCGTCGATCCGCACGGCGATCTGGCCGAGACGGTGTTGGCGACCGTTCCCAAGGAACGGGCCGATGACGTGGTCATCTTCGACCCGTCGGATACCGAACGCCCCGTCGGCCTCAACATGATCGAGGCGCCCAGCGAGGAGGCCCGGGATTTCGTGGTCGGCGAGATGATCGCCATCTTCTACAAGCTCTTCCCGCCGGAGATGATCGGTCCGATGTTCGAGCACAACATGCGCAATTTCATGCTGACGCTGATGTCCGACGCGGAGAACCCCGGGACGATCGCCGAGATCCCGCGCCTGATTTCCGACGCCGAATACCAGAAGGAGTGGCTGGCCAAGGTGACCGACCCGGTGGTCCGGTCCTTCTGGGAGAACGAGATCGCCAAGACCTCGGATTTCCACAAGTCGGAGATGCTCGGTTACCTCATCTCCAAGGTCGGCCGGTTCGTGGAGAATGCCATGATGCGCAACATCATCGGTCAGCAGAAATCCGGTTTCGATTTCCGCGACATCATGGACAACAAGAAGATCTTCCTGATCAACCTGTCCAAGGGTAAGATCGGTGACGTCAACGCCAACTTGCTGGGCCTGATCATCGTCACTAAGCTGCAGATGGCGGCGATGGCCCGGGCCGACATGCCCAAGGAGGAGCGCAAGGACTTTTTCCTGTATATCGACGAGTTCCAGAACTTCATCACGCCGTCGATAGCCACCATCCTCTCCGAGGCGCGCAAGTACCGCCTCAGCCTGATCATGGCCCACCAGTACATGGGACAGCTGGCCCCCAAGGGGGATACCGAGATCCGCGATGCTGTGCTCGGCAACGTCGGCACCAAGCTGGTCGGCCGGATCGGTATCGACGATTCGGAGATACTGGAGAAGGAATTCACTCCGGTCTTCAGCGCCTTGGACCTGATGAACGTCGACAAGTTCCACTGGAACACCAAGATCCTGATCGACAATACCGTCTCCCGGCCCTTCGTGGTCAAGGCACCGATGCCGGTCAAGGGTAACCCGAAACTGGCGGCGGCGATCAAGCAACTGTCGCGTCTCAAGTACGGCCGGGATAAGTCGATCGTCGAACAGGAGATACTGGAACGGACCCAGCTTGGGGCGACGGTCACGCAGGGGCCGGAGCAGAGTGTCAGTGTCTGAACTGTCAGGACGGAAAATCGGCAGGAAATAGGCGGCTTCGGCCGTCTTTTTAGTCCGTCGTCGGACCTGGTGGGGCGATCATTTTTCCCGGTTGACCGGCACCTGTCGCGGTGGTAGCATACATACCCGTACGGTGCTCGGGCACCGGTTAAGTGTCGTAAAAATAAAGTATGGAAGAAAGCCAAACAAAACCCCTGACCGACAAGGTAATTTTCCGCGACGACGATGTGCCGACCAATCAGGCGCAGCCGGATCCGGCGCCAGCCGACGAGCCGGCAGCCGCCGACGGGGCCGCCTCTTCGGATGATTCCGGTCCGGAGACGGCGGAAGACGATAAGACCGACGCGGACGGCGACGGAGCGGACCGCTCCGAAGAGCCCGCCACCGCACCGGAACCTGAAGGGTCCGCTCCAGGTGAATCAGAGGACCGGCCGTCAGAGCTGGAGGCCGCTTCCGGAGATGCTGTGGCGGAATCCGCCGACACCTCGGATACGGAGCCGGAAGACAAGGCGGATGAGACCGCCGATGCGGCCGCGGAGCCTGACCGAGAGAAGGACCTGGGGACGGACTCAGGCAGTCCGGTCCACAAGATCAAGATCATCAGGAAGGCCCTGAAATCGATCGAACAGAACATCACCAACATCATCCGCCTGCTGGATGAGGAGGAGGGGGCGTCAGCGACCAACGCCAAGGACATCACGCGGTCGGTCGCGCCGCTCCTGCACGACGAGGAGCTTTCCGGAGTGAAGGCGGTCGACGGCCGGGTGATCGAGGGGGTGTTCAACGGCAAGGAGATGGTGGGTTCCGACGGCAAATCCTATGCCGTCCCGCCGAATTATGCCTCCAAGTCCAAGTTGGTCGAGGGTGACCTGCTCAAGCTGACCATCACGCCCAAAGGATCCTTCATCTATAAGCAGATCGGGCCGATCGAACGGTCGCGGGTCGTCGCCACCCTGGGGTTCGATCCGACCAACGGCGAGTATTACGCGGCGACCGATGACCGCAAATGGAACGTGCTCAAGGCCAGCGTGACCTATTTCAAGGGCGATCCGGGCGATGAGGTAGTGGTACTCGTCCCCAAGAGCGCGCCGTCGAGATGGGCGGCGGTGGAGAACATCATCAGGCAGAATCCGCTCGCCTGAGGGCGACCGGAGGCCAGAGCGACTGACGGATCATGTCCACGACGCTTTATCGAAAATACAGACCGCAGAGGTGGGAAGACATCGCCGGACAGAACCATGTCAAGGTGACGTTGGCGTATGAGGTGGCTGCTGACAAGATCGCTCACGCCTACCTTTTCGCCGGTCCGCGCGGTATCGGTAAGACGACTACGGCCCGTATCCTGGCCAAGGCGATCAATTGCCTGAAACCGGCCGGCAAGGAAGGCGGCCGCGGTCCGGGTGAGCCCTGCGGCGAATGTGACAGCTGTCAGGGCATCGGTGAGGGCCGGTCGCTCGACGTCATCGAGATCGACG
The DNA here is from genome assembly GCA_001303185.1 of Parcubacteria bacterium SG8_24. Classification (GTDB taxonomy): domain Bacteria; phylum Patescibacteriota; class Patescibacteriia; order SG8-24; family SG8-24; genus SG8-24. The sequence continues at coordinate 13,197 of LJNP01000005.1, read as the reverse complement.
CCGCCTCCCATCGGGGCATCGACAGCGTGCGCGACAATATCATCGAGAACGCCCGCTTCTCCCCGTCGAGGTTGAAGTACAAGGTGTTCATCATCGACGAGGTGCACATGCTCACCACGGAGGCCTTCAACGCCCTGCTCAAGACTCTGGAGGAACCCCCGGCCCACGTGCTGTTCGTCCTGGCGACGACGGAACTGCACAAGGTCCCGGCGACCATCATCTCGAGATGCCAGCGGTTCGATTTCAAGAAGATACCTTTCCAGGATCTGGTGGAGCGTCTGCACCTTATTGCCAAGCGGGAGGGCTACAAGGTGGAGCAGAAGACGATCGAGGAGATCGCCCGGCACGCCGACGGTTCGTTGCGGGACGCGGAGGGCTTGTTGGGTAAGGTATTGACCGTCGGTGAGGGCAAGAGGGTCACGCATGATCAGGCTTTGATGGTCCTGCCGCGGTCGGATCACGCCCTGGTCGCTTCGTTCGTCGAGGGTCTGTTGAGGGGCGACGCTCGTTCGGCGCTCATGACAGTCAGCGAATGTCTGGAGGAGGGGATCGACGTTGAGCATTTCGCTGATGACGTCGTGGAGCTGGTCCGTCGGGTGCTGCTCACCAAGACCAGCGGCGACCCCGATGCCGTGGCCCCGGATTACGACGAGGAACGTAACCGGCAGTTGGTGGAATTCGCCGAACTGGCGACGGTCGAGGAACTGGTGCGGATGATCGAGATACTGCTGATGAAGCGGCGGGAGATACGGACCAGCCATCCAGCGCAGTTACCCCTGGAACTGGCGGCGGTGCGGTTATGCCATTCCCGCAGCATGTCGGAACCGGCCCTTTCGGAAGAGGTGTCAGTGACGCGCCCCGTCAGCACGGTGTCGACCGGCACCAAGCCGGGGCGGAAAGACACTGCCGCGGTGAAGTCGGGCAGCGACCGCAGCCGCCCGGCTACGGTGACCGAGTCCGCCGAACCGGTGGTCTCGGTTGACCGGCTCGATTCGGTCTGGCCGGAATTCATGAGATCGGCCGGGGAGCACCACCATTCGCTGCCGTTCCTGTTGGGCGTGGGCAAGCCGGTCAGCGTCATCGGTCGGATCATCAAGGTCGGTTTCGGCTTCGCCTTCCATCGCAAGAAGTTCAACGAGGAGAAGAACCGGCGTATCCTGGAGCAGGTCCTGGGAGGGATCCTGCAGGAAGAGGTGCGCCTCGAAGGTGTCGTACTTGAAAATGCCGCGGAGATGGGGCAGACTGAGACGGCCGAGGGCAGTCCGGAGGGACCGGCCGAGACCGGCCCATCATTGGCCCAGAATATGGCCGCCGCTTTCGAGGGGCGGGTCGTCGAGTGATCGTTGCGGGGTCGTCTAACGGTAGGACTGCTGGTTCTGGCCCAGCCAATCTAGGTTCGAGTCCTAGCCCCGCAGCCACGAGAATCCGAGCTAAAAGGCTCGGATTTTGGTATGTTGAATGTTATGACAATGGTTAGGCACATCCTGTGGAGATCTGCCGCCATCGCTTTCGTCTCGGCGGCGATGCTCTTTCCGGGTGCCGTCGCGCATGCGGGGTCGATTGCCGAGCGGATAGCGGGGAAGATCCTCCTCCAGGTGGAACGGCACGGGGAAGCCTGGTACGTCGAACCGTCCACCTTGGAACGGTACCATCTTGGCCGGCCTAAGGACGCCTTTGCCATCATGAGCGGTTTCGGGATCGGTATCGCCAGTGCTGAGCTTGATGCGTATCTTGCGGGGACCTTCCCGGCGCGTCTCTCCGGACGCATCTTGTTGGATGTCGAGCGCAGCGGCGAGGCCTATTACGTGTCGCCGGACGACCTGCGCGGAGCCTACCTCGGTCGCCCGAAGGATGCGCTGCGCATCATGACCGACTATGGTCTCGGCATCACCGATGCGGATCTGGCGCAGATTCCGCGCGTTTTGGGGTATTCGGAGGAGGGGAGGACGATCGCCGGGTATGACATCGGCTCCGGCGGGTATTGCGTACTCCTCATCGCCGGGATTCATGGGGGAAAGGAGCCTGGTGGGAAAGGGATGATGGACCGCTTTGTGGATGACCTGTTCAGCGGTACGGAGACGGTTCATCCCGACAAGCGGGCTCTGGTCATCCCACTGGCGAATCCGGACGGGTATTTCGGACGCGACGACAAGCTGAACGCGAACGGGGTTAATTTGAACAGGAATTTCCGTACGTCGGAATGGGTCACCGGCGATGCCGACACGACAACGTACGCGGGCGAGGCGCCGTTTACGGAGCGGGAAAGCAGGGTCATACGGGATATCGCGGCCACCTGTGCGGATGGCGTCATGGTCTCGTTCCATGCGCGCGGCAACTTCGTGAATCCGGAAAACAGCGAACGATCGACCGCTCTGGCCAGATGGTATGCGGAGAACAGCGGGTACGAGTATTACGAGGGGTGGTATTATCACGGGACGGCGACTAGGTGGTTCGAGGAGACGGTCGGCGGTCCGGCGATCACCGTCGAGATGACGGACTACACCGCCCATGACTGGGAGATGAACCGGGACCCGTTGCGTGCGTTGGTGACAGATACCCTTGTTTTCTAGTCAGGGCCTGGAATCTCTCCCGGCCTCGGATACTGTTCTGGCCGCACCTAAGACGGGCAGCCACGAGGAACCGAACGGGAACGTTCGGGTTTGGATATGCTTTCTGCGGGATCGATGATAAACAGATATCATGACACGTGACGAGAAGCCGCCCGTCGGCAAGACAAGGATAGCCACCGGCATCATAGCTATCGTCCTCGGATCGGCCTTTTTCGTCTATGCGGGAATCGACGACAGTCCCGGGGGTCAGGTAATCGGCGTCACGACCGTCTTCTTCGGGATTTACGGTTTGGTCAGATCACGTAAGCGCGACCGTTCGTCGCGTTCTGAATAAAGGCCGGATTTTAGTACACTACGGACATGAAGAAGGTGTTCATCATCCACGGTCTGGGAGGTCGGCCCAACGGCGGGTGGCGGCCCTGGCTTATGACCGAGCTGGCCAAGAATGACATATATGCCTGCGCCATCCCGCTGCCCGATCCGGAGAATCCCCGAAAGGAGGCCTGGTTAGGGGAGCTGAACCGTGTCGTGACCATGAACGGATCGGATGAGCTCTATCTGGTCGGGCACAGCCTGGGGTTCGTCGCCATCCTTCGTTTTCTCGAGCGATGGGAGGGAGACCGCCCTATCGCCGGAGCGGTTCTGGCTGCCGGCCCGAGTCGGATAACGGATAACGAGAAGACGCGGGAATTCCTCGCCGAACCCTTCCGGTATGACCTTATCCGGCGGAAGATCGGCAAAGCGGTCATCATCCACGGGGACAGTGATGAAGTCGTGCCTCCGGAACATGCCCGGACCCATGCCGAGGGACTCGGCGCGCCTCTGGTGATGGTCGAGGGCGCGCGTCACCTCAACGGTTCCAGCGGCTGTTTCGAACTGCCGGAGTGCCTGGAGGCGCTGCTGGAGATGATGGGCTGACCAGCCGGTTCATGATAGGGCGCCGCCCGTTCGCGGGTGGCGTCTTTATGATGCCTGTGGTAAGGCGTACAGTAGGATGAACGATCTTTATATAGTCCGATGTCACGAGAGGGATGAAACTGATGGCGACACGGAAGAAGAGCGTCACCGCCTGCGTCAAGGAGATCAGACGCATCAACACCCGTTTCCGCAGATTGAAGGATAAGGACGGCCAGGAAGCGGAGCGCTTGATGGCCGCGAAGGACGGCCTCATCGACGAGATGTCCGGAATTTGTCCGCATCCGTCCGTCATCGCCACGCGGGGACGGCGGCGCGGCGGCCTGCCGCGGGGGGCACCCCGCCGCATCTGTCCGCGCTGTGGCTTCTCTGAGGCCAAGATGTTCCAGCCCCGCTACCCCCTGGTGCTGACCGGACGGCCGACGACCTATCTGCCGCTCGACGAGTACCTGATACGTCAGGGACAGATACTGAGGCGTCTCGGCATCAACCTCTGAACGGATACGCCCCCGGCTCGGGGCGTCTTTTTTCACGAAAAAACAGGCTGACAGCGTCAGCCTGTAGAGTCGTCAGTCATCGAGCGGATCCCGTCCGCGCCGCCGGAGGATTCCCAGCAAGCCTACGAGCGAGAGTCCGCCGTTGATCTCCTTGAGCCGCTTTTTGACCAAGTCGTGGATCTCCTTGGCCGGTCGGCGCAGGAAGATCTCGAGCGCCTCGTCGATATGGGAGACGGCATAGATCTGGTAGAGACCCTGTCTCTGAGCCTCGATGACTTCGTCCTTGAGCATGAGGTTGTCGAGGTTCTGCGTCGGCAGGACGGTACCATGGCCCGGCCTGAGCAGGCCGCGCCGTTTCAGGGCGTCGAAGTGACCCTCGATCTTCTCGTTGGCTCCGCCGATCGGCTGGGCCTCGCCCAACTGATTCATGCTGCCGGTCATGGCCAACCGCTGATCCACGGGCAACCGGGTGATCGCCGAGATCAGCGCGACCGTCTCGGCGAGCGAGGCGCTATCGCCGTCGATGCCGCCGTAGCATTGCTCGAAACAGAGCTGGACGGCGAGTCCGAGAGGTCTCTTGCGGCCGTATCGGCCCGAGAAGTATCCGCGGATGACGCCGATGGCGGTATCCATGCTCGGGCCGCTCAACCCGGCCTCCCGCTGTACCAGCAGCACCTTCTCCGGTCCGGCGAAGGCCTGGGCGGTGATACGCGAGGGGATGCCGAAGACGATCTCCGGCGAGATCATCAGCACGGACAGTCCGTTGATCTGACCGACCTTGAAACCGTCATGGTCGAACAGGAGGTGGCCGCTGTCCAGGTATTCCTGGTAGCGGCGGACCAGCAGGGCCTGGCGCTCGAACCGCTCGTCGATGGCCCGCTGCACATGTGTCGGTCCGACGCTGTCCGCGCCGTCCTGCCGGGCCCAGTGGGCCGCTTCCGTGATCACGTCCTTGATGATCCCGAATTCGGTCGAGGCTTTCTGCTGATCCTCGGTGCGTCGGGCGCCGTATTCGACGAGACGGGCCAGGGCTTCCGGAGTGACCTCGGGAAGCGAGCCGTCGGCCCGGCAGATGTCGACGAAGGCGGCATAGGCGCGCCGGGCCTCGTCGAAGTCCATCTGGTCATCGAATTCGGCGTTAATCCGGAAGAGGTTGTTGAACTCCGGTTCGTAATGGCGCAGCAGGTGCACCAGCCACTGGTCGCAGACGACGACCACCCGGACATCCACCGGGATGTCCTTGGAGCGATAGTCGATCAGCGGATCGGCGTCGACGAACCGGGCCTTGCCCTCGATCGTCAGCTTACGGGTCCGGATCACCTGGAGCAGCTTGTAGAAGGTCAGCATGCCGCCCCACCGCAGCAGGTCTTCCAGGTCCAGGATTAGATAGCCGCCGTTGGCCCTGAGGAAGGCGCCGCCCTCGACCATGGTGTGGTCGACGTTGACGCTATCGTCCGGGCCCGACAGGTGGGCGTTGATCCGGCCGAAGAGTTCCGAGTATTGCGGTACGGTCACCTGGATGACCGGCGGATGGGTCACTCTGGCGTTGTCGACTAGCAGGTTGACCTCGGTCAGACGGCGCAGCAGCTCCATGGCGTTCGCGTCCACCTTGGGCGGACCCCCGAAGATCATGGAGGCGTCAGGCGGCGTAGCCAGTCTGGGGACCAGCCGGAGGATCAGCTTCTCGAGTTCGGCCAGGTAGCCGTTGAAGGCCGGGTCCTCACCGCCCAGCTGTCTCAGGTTCCGGAAATGCCGGCCGACGGAACGACGCATCTGCTTCCGCTCGTCCTTCTTGAGGCTCTTCCGGTCCTCGGTGAGCAGCGTCTGGGTGGCCATGCCGGCCGTCTCGTAGATGTTTTGGGCCTCGGCGGCCAGTTCACCTCCCAGCTTGTCCCGGATGTCGTCATCCAGGGCCTCGTACTCCTCCTGGCTCATCGGCCGGTCCGGGTGGGCCACCGACATGAAGACGGGCGGGAGGTACCTCTCGTCGTCCTCCAGGATGAGGTGACCGAAGGCCTGGACCCGCTCTTTGGCATCGGCCCAGATCTCGCCGATCTTCTCATGCAGGCGTTCCAGGCGCTGCTGTCGCGAGGCGATCAGCTTGCGCGGCAGTCCGATGGCGGCGTAGCGTCCCAGCGCTGCGAGCTTCTTCCTGATGGCCCGGCCCTGACCGTTCTTGACGAAGACGGTCGAGGGGCGGCGCGGCGAGGAGAAGTTGTGCAGGCACAGCACGTCCGGCGGCGGCGCGGCGATCCCGGCCGCATGCTTACGGAGATGCTTGAGCGTCTTGGTGGTCCGTCCGGTGTTCGACGGGCCGACCACCACGATGTTGTAGTGGGTCTTGGCGTAGTCGCCAGACGTCATGTCCAGCCCGAGATCGACGGAACGCAGCGCATTCTCCTGCCCGATGACATCGGAAGTGTCAGCGATGATGGTCTCCTCGACCGGAGCGCAACGGCGACACAGTCGATCCTCGGGCACGGCAAGTCTGGTGCGGATATCGGATGACATCATCACCTCCTCATGCTCATTTGTTGGAATGAACGATAGGCCCATCTCATCATTTAGGCCGCATTAAGTCAAAAATATGACGCCTTAAGGCGGCTTGATGTCTCGTTGCCGGTCCGACCGGGGTCAGGGTCTGGACAAATCGGCCGGATTGTGCTATATTACTGACTTCGGTAAGGCGTCACTCAAAATCTAAGGCCATCAGACGCCCCAAAAAGGGATCGGAGGCCAGGAAAAGGACGGCAAACCGAGTAAAGGTCGTCATAATTCAAGAAACCCGTCGTCAGACGGGTACGAAACGCATCTATGGCTTTCGATCAGTCCAGGGGCGGTTTCGGTGGACCTCGTCAGATGGTCGACGTCACCGCTCTCGACCTGAAGTGCGCGGAGTGCAACGTGGAGATCACTGAGCTCCCGTTCGAGCCTTCGCAGGATCGCCCGGTCTATTGCCGGGACTGCAATCGCGCCCGCAGGAAGAATTTCGGACCGCGCCGGTTCTGACCGGTCGGTAGGGAACGCGGCCGCCCGGCTCATGCCGGGCGGTTTGCGTTGTCGCGGACCGTGAACCCAAAGACACCCCCGGAGTTCCGGGGGTGTCTGGCTTTCGATACAGGCGCCATCCAGGTCCTTTCAGAAGATCGTCCGCTCCCTGGATTTAGTGACTATCTTGAAGGCCTCTTCGGCGGTATCGACTATCTTGAATATCTTGAGATCGGCCGGATCGATATAACCGGAGGGCAGCTGGTGTTTTTGGGACCAGTCGAACAGGCTTTCCCAGAAATCCCGGCCGACCAGCACGATCGGCAGGGGCGACATCTTCTTGGTCTGGATAAGCATCAGCATCTCGAACATCTCGTCGAGGGTGCCGAAGCCGCCGGGGAAGAAGATGTAGGCCTGGGCCGAGACCGACAGCATCACCTTGCGGGTGAAGAAATAGTAGAAGCCCATCGCCCGCCGTACGTACCGGTTGGTCCGCTGTTCCTGCGGCAGCTGGATGTTTAGGCCGACCGATTCCGCGTCGACGTCGTGGGCACCGCGG
>LJNP01000005.1:0-5576 GCA_001303185.1 Parcubacteria bacterium SG8_24 | reverse complement strand
GCCGGTGATGATGGTGAAGCCGGCCTCGCCGAGCATCCGGGCCAGCTTGCGGGCCTCCCGGTAACAGCGGTGTTTCGGATCGATCCGGGCCGAACCGAAGAAGGTCACCTCCTTCTTGAGATCGGCCAGGAATTCGAAACCTTCGACGAATTCGCCCATGATCCGGAAAATCCTCCAGCTCGGTCCGGAGCGGAAATCCTTGTAAGGCGACGGGGTCCTGGAGGGGACGTCCCCGTTGTTCGGCGGGGCGGGTACAGGTAGGGGTTTCTTTCTTTTGGCCATAGTTCTTGTATCTCGCGTTATGGAATGACAATCCAAATTATATCACAGCCGGGAAGCGGCGTCCTTCATTCGAAGGCCTCTTTCCAGCGCTCTTCGACGACCACATCCAGGTCGACGTAGACCTTCCGTCCGGTGACCGCCTCCAGCTCCTTCCGTACGGCCTGTCCGATCCTCTTGATGGTCAACCCTCCCTGTCCGATGAGCATCCTCTTATATCTGGGGGATTCGGTGATGACCGAGGCCCGCAGATAGAGCGTCCTGTCCTTGCGGTCGGCGGTCTCATGCAGCCGGACCGTGGTGCTGTAAGGTATCTCGTCACGCATCGTCAGGAAGACCTTCTCCCGGATCAGTTCTTCCAGTCGGAAGCTGTCAGAGAGGTTGGTCAGGAGGTCGTCGGGATACGGGCGGTCACCCTCCGGCAGCAGCGGAAACAGCACATCCAGCAACCGGGCCACCCCCTTCTCTTGCAGGGCCGAGATTTCCACTACCGCATCGAAATCGTCCTGCCAGTCCAGGTATTCGTCGCGGAACTCGCCCTGCAGGTCCCGTTTGTTGAGGACCAGTATCTTGGGCTTGTCGACGGCGTCGACCAGGCGCCGCACTATCTCTTCCTCTTCCCCCACATGCCGGGTCGGATCGACCACGTAGATCACCGCATCGATACCTTCGAGGGACTCCCGCGCCTTCTCGTTGAGTCGGGAGGTCAGCCGGTCTGGTGCACGACGAAAGATTCCCGGCGTGTCTACCAGGACCACCTGGCCCCGCTCGTCGTTGACCACACCCTGGATGGCGTGTCGGGTCGTCTGCGGTTTGGGGGTGGTGATCGCCACTTTGGTGCCGATGAGAGCGTTGAGCAGCGTCGATTTGCCGACGTTCGACCGCCCCACCAGGACGACGAACCCCGCCTTTTTCCTGTCTTCTGCCATGGCTACGGTATATGTTCGGTCGTGTGGGGAGTATATCCGTCGTTCCGCGTTTTGGACAGACCTCTGTTGACACCCGAGGCCGCCCGCCCTATGGTCCATCCAGATGATCGTCATGCCCCGGACGGTGCGGCATGGCTGCACGAATCACACCCGATGGATACCGGAGGTCGAATGATGCGGAGACGGATGCGACGCATGACCCAGTGGCTGCGCCAGGAGATCGCCGCCGGCATCGCCGAGTTCGAGGATACCAGGGCGGAGAGGAAGGCCCTGCCGCCGCATTGCCGGGAGCGGTGCGGTACCGTCATAAGCGATCCGGTCGAGATAAGCGAACTGTTCTTTCTCGCCTTGAGCGACATCACTTGGCGGCCACCGCCGTTGTCCGCCGGACAGATGCTGCATTGAGGCCTGGTCGAGCCGTCGGCGCCCGCTAGCGGGCGCCGCTTTATTCCCCGCCGGGTCACTGCCGTTCCAGCAGGGCGACCGTCTCTACGTGCGGCGAGTGCGGGAAGAGATCCAGGGCTGAGGCAGTCACCGGGCGGAAGCCGTCCCGCAGCGTCTGCAGGTCGCGGGCCAGGCTGCGGTGATTGCAGGATACATAGACGATGCGCTGGGGTCTGGCCCGCAACAGCGCCTCACAGACCCTCGGGTGCAGTCCCGGCCGGGGCGGATCGATCACTACCGTATCCGGCCGGGCGCTTTCCCAGACCAGACCTTCGGCTTGGGCATCGATGAATTCGGCATTGGTCACCCCGTTGAGTGTCGCGTTCTCGCGGGCCGCTTCGATCGCACCAGCATCGGCTTCGACGCCGATCACCCGATCGGCAGTGCCGGCCAGGCCGAGAGTGAAGAACCCAACGCCGCAGTAGAGGTCCAGCAGGACCCCGACCTTTTCTTGTCCTACGTAATCGATCACCTGGTGCAGCAGGGCGTCAGCCATCCTCGTGTTGGTCTGGAAGAAGGAGTCGGGATAGATGCGGTAGGCATTTCCGGCTACCCGTTCGGTCAGATAAGGCGGTCCCTTGAGCCGGATGAGACGGGACGAGACGGAGATGTCGGTCAGGGTCGGATTGATGCCGTGATAGACGGCGGTGGCGAGAGGTCCGAGTCTGCCGACCAGATTCCGGGATTCCGGTAATTCACCCTCGGCAGTGACGATCGTCACCAGGCGCTCATCGGTATTCTTTCCCTCCCGGATGACGAGGTAGCGGAAGAATCCGGATCGCCGGCGGTTGTCCCAGGGTTCCAGTCCGGTAGACGCCGCATAGTCACGGATTATGTCCATCACCAGGACCGCCTCCGGCGAGAGCAGGAAACAGGTGTCGAGATTGACGTGAGCATTCCAGCGCCCTGGTTCCTTGAGGCCCAGTTCTCCCCGAGGACCGAAGCAATAGTCCATCCGGTTGCGGTAGTACCAGAGGTCAGGACAGGGCTCTACCCGGTCGACCCGCAAGGGGACGCCCTGCGCCTCGAAGGACCGGTTGATCAGGTCACGTTTGAGGTCGAGTTGGTGAGGATAGGCATGCTGCTGCCAGACGCAGCCGCCGCAATGCCCGGCGTGGGGACAGCGCGGTTCCGTGCGGTGCGGTGATGGTCGCAACACCTTTTCGAGCCGCAACACCACCACCCCCTTGCGGCGGGAGACGTACGAGGCCTCGACCTCTTCGCCGGGCAGGGTAAAATGGACGCAGGCCGGCCGCCCGGCCACTTCGCCGCAGCCGCGCCCTTTGGCGTCGGTCCCGGTTATTCCGATAACGTGTCTTTCGCCGAATTTCATATGCCAGACCGTAACCCGCCAGCCGTTTCAGGTCCAGGCCCGATCCGGCCCGGCCGGCGCGACCGCCGGACGGAGATCATCCTGGTATTGGACAACATCCGCAGTCTCTATAACGTCGGTTCGATGTTCCGGACGGCCGACGGCCTGGGTGTCTCCAGGATATTCCTCTGCGGTATCACCGGCACGCCGCTCCAGGACCGTTTACGGAAGGTCTCGCTCGGCGCCGAGCGGACTGTGGCCTGGGAGCACGCGGCCCAGACCTGGCGCGTCCTGGAGGCGCTGCGGCGGCAGGGTCATCGGATAATCGGCCTGGAGAGATCGGCGCAGTCCCGACCGCTGCCGACGGTCCGCCCCACCTTCCCCCTGGCCCTGGTCGTCGGTAATGAGGTCCGCGGACTGAGTCAGGCTATCCGGTCCCGCACCGATGAGGTGGTCCATATACCGATGTACGGCTCCAAGGAATCGTTCAACGTGTCCGTGGCCTGCGGTATCGCCCTGTACCATTTCAGGTACCCGGCACCCCTTCACCGATGAGGTCGAATCTGTTAAGCTCATAGCGCTATGTTGTCGATAATCATCCCTACCTATAACGAAGAGGAATACCTGCCTTATCTGCTGCGGTCGATTGAGGCTCAGACCTTCAAGGATTATGAGGTCATCGTGGCGGACAACGGGTCGACCGACCGGACGGCCGATATCGCCGCCCTGTTCGGGGCGAAAGTGACCGCCGGGGGCAATCCCAGCGAAGGCCGGAACCTCGGGGCTGAGGCGGCGGCAGGCGAAAACCTGCTTTTCCTGGATGCCGACGTCATCCTGCCGGACCCCTGGTTCCTTCAGATGACGGTAGCGGAGTTTGAGAAGCGTAAATTGGGTGTGGCCACCTGCCGCGTCCAGCCGCTCTCCGACAAGAAGATCGACCGTCTGATGCACGAGGCCTTCAACTATTTCATGTGGGTCACCTGCGCCACGCATCCGCACGCCCCCGGATTCTGTATTTTCGCCCGTCGCGACGTCCATCTGGCGATCGGCGGTTTCGACGTCTCGATCAAGCTGGCTGAGGACCACGATTACGTAAGCCGGGCGGCTAAGCAGGCCAAGTTCAGGATACTGAAGACCTATAAGATACCGGTCTCCGTGAGGCGCCTGGAACGGGACGGGAGGCTGAATATCGCCATGAAGTACCTGTTGTGCGAACTGCACATGCGGACCAAGGGTAATGTCAGGAGTGACCTCTTCAATTACACCTGGGGTTATTCGAAGAAGGTCGGCGGCAAGAAGAAGGTCCGTAAGCGGGATTGACTGGCGGCAGACCGGACCGACCGACCACCTATCTTATGACAGCGGCCAGACCGTCACCGTTGAAGGAGATCACCGGACGCCTGCGCGACGTCCTTTTTCGCGGTGAGGACGTCCTGCTCAAGGAGTTGCTGCCCAAGACTCAGGACGAGGTGATCGTCCATGCCGTGGATTCGGCGTCTCCGGCCGACAAGCTCCGGCTGTTCCGGGCCCTGCCGCTGGAGCGGCGGACCGTCATACTGTTCGAATTGAGCGACTATTCCCTGGATACCGTACTGGGGGCGCTGACCCTGCATGAACTCCTGGAGATGATCACGGTCGCCGAGTCGGACGACGCGGTCGACATCATCCAGTGGCTGGAGGAGGGCAAGCGCAACCGGATCATCGCCGAGCTGCGCAAGAACGACCCGCGCGGCCTCTTGCCGCTGCTGGTCTTCGAGGAACACACCGCCGGCGGACGCATGAAGACCGAGGTGCTGCGTTACCGCGTCGGCCAGACGGTGGAAGAGGTCCGGCGCGACCTGGCCAAGGAGCCGTCGGGTCGTTTCAAGACCCACTTCATCTATGTGATCGACCCGGGCGACGTGCTGGTCGGGCGGATCACGCCGCTCCGGCTGCTGCAGGTTCCGGCTGACGCCAAGTTGGGCGAAGTGATGGAGACCGGCGTGGATGCGGTGCCGGCCTACCTGGATCAGGAGGAAGTGGCCTTCCTGTTCGATGAGAAGAGCGCCATCGAGCTGCCGGTGATCAGCACCAAGGGGCGGCTTCTCGGCTGCATCACCGCCGATGACATCTTCGGCGTCATGGAGGAGGAATACTCGGAGGACGTCTCGCGGATGGCCGGCGTCCACACCGAAGCCCATATCAGCGACCCCATCTGGCTGAGCGCCCGGCGTCGCATGCCCTGGTTGGCCGTCAATCTGGTTACCGCCATGGTCGCGGCCACCGTCGTGGGGATGTTCCAGGACACCATATCCCGTATCGTCATCCTGGCTGCTTTCATGCCGATCATCGCCGGTATGGGCGGCAATGCGGCGCAACAGGCGCTGGCGGTGACCGTCCGGGCCATCGCCCTGGGCGAACTGCGCCATCTCAACACCATCCGGGTGGTCGTCAAGGAGATCTTCGTCGGGGTGCTGAACGGCTTCCTGGCCGGGGTGGTGGTGGGCCTGCTGGCGCTGTTGTGGACCGGCAACTCCGCGCTGGGGACCGTCATCGTGCTGGCCATGACCTTGAATCTGTTCGTGGCCGGTCTGGTCGGCGTGGCCGTACCGGTGACACTCAAGGCCTTCCGG
>LJNP01000004.1 GCA_001303185.1 Parcubacteria bacterium SG8_24 | reverse complement strand
CACCGAACGAATCCGGTGCCTGCTGCAGCTTCAGGTAGTCGGTGTCACCGACCTTGCGGTACTCGCCGACGAATTCGTCGGCCGCCTCGCCGGAACCGACAGTCAGGCCGACGGCCTGCTTCAGGCGTGCCTTGTCGGGTTCGGTACGGTCGACCCAGCCTTTGGCGGACAGGATGAGGTCTTCCTGTTCCTTGTGTGTGGCGTTCAGGTCGTCCTTCCACTCCCGCCAGCCCTGATAGCTGGCGTCCAGTTCGATGCCGAAAGTCCTGAGATTCATCATCCGCCACTGCATGATGCGGATTATCTCGGACGACTGCGGCAACAGGAGAAACAGCAGCGCCGCCATAGCCACTGCCGTGAAAGAGATGAACGCCGTCACGATGACATAGACGTTCGTGTACCACTTGCCTTCCGTAGACATACTCAGGGAACCGCCTCCGCCGTCGGTAACAGGGCGAACAGCAATCGGGAGATCGACTCGGAGGCGTCCGGTATCATGACCTCCACCGACGGACCGAAGCCCTCGAATCCGACGAAGAGGGTCCAGGGCAGGCCGGCGATGGGATTGTCCGCGTCGACCATCGACAGGCTCAGTTCACGGAAGACCTGCTCCTGCCGGTCCACCACGGCCGCGCCCTCAAAGATATGCCGGTCCGTGAAATCGCTGACCGCCGTCTCGGTCACGGCGTCGATGTGCCCGCCGCTGGCCGCCGCGGTCACCGCCGACAGCAATTCGGTCAGTGTCGTCCTGTCGACATTCAGGGTGTAACGCCAAGCCGGATGCCCTTCGATGATCGTGTCCTTGGACATCCCGCGTACGGACCACAGGGAACGTCCGGCGAGTATCTCCCTGACACGCTGGCCGATCGTGGGGCGTCCGGCGGTCTCATAGGCCGTGTCGGGGGCCGGCCGGTAGGTCGGATCGACCGGCAGGAAGGTAGTGACGTCGCGGGGGCTGATATACAGCCAGCGACCGTCGAATTCCGCCAAGCCCGGCCAGAATGAATCCTCTCGTCCTATCCCGTCGAACTTGACGTACCCGAAACCGTCCCCTGGCAGGCGGAATTCGAAATCGACCGATTCCTGCAGGGCTACCGCATCCGTCGTGATGACCCCCCGCAGTTCGACCAGGAGGGGCCGGCCGTCACGCGGCAGCTCTGCCCGACCCTGACCCTCGAACAGTATCGGTGCGGCCAGGCCCGGCGCAGCCTCGTCACCTTCCGCCGGTTCCAGCGGAATCACCACGACCGAGCCTCCGGAGACCCTCAGGTCGAAAGACTCCTGCAGGGCCAGATGCCCCGAGGCCTGACGATAGGCGTCCAGAGTATAGTCGTGACGGAAATACCAGGATACGCCGATACCGACCAGAGCCAAGACCAGCGCGACTATGATGAGTTTGGTGGCTTTGGTGTCCATAAGCATGGATGGCGATCGAATCAATCCTCCGGCTCCAGATATCTCCGGCCCCGCAGCGACGGGGGCAGATAGTCCTGCCGCACAGGACCTTCAGCCGAGGGTGGGTAGATATAGTCCTTACCGTAACCCAGATCCTTCATCAGCCGGGTCGGGGCGTTGCGGAGATGCAGCGGCACCGGTTCGTTGACCGTGTTGGCCACGTCTTCCTTGACCTGACCGTAGGCCCGGTAGACCGCGGTCGATTTCGGCGCTCGAGCCAGATAAGCCGTAGCCTGAGCCAGACAGACATCGCATTCCGGCATGCCTAATTTATGCGCCGCTTCGAAGGCAGCTACCGCCAACGGCAAAGCCTGGGGATCAGCCAGACCGATATCTTCCGAGGCGAACCTGACCAGACGGCGGGCGACATAAAGCGGATCTTCACCCGCTTCCAGCATCCGGCCCAGCCAATAGAGTGCCGCGTCGGGATCCGAACCGCGCAGGCTCTTGTGCAGCGCGGAAATGATGTTGAAGTGCTCCTCTCCGGATCGGTCGTAAAGCAGATGTGAACGGCGGGCCACGCGGGAAATCACTTCACGACTCAAGTGTATCACTTTTTCCGCCTCATCGCCCACCGGCTGACGCCCCCGACGGGATTGACGGGGCGGAGTGGACTTGACTGCCATCTCCAGGACGGACAAGGCGGTCCGCGCGTCACCGTCGGCCATCTCGGCGATCGCCTGAAGCACCCCGTCGTCGGTCCGGATCGCCTTGCCCCCCAGGCCGGATTCCCTATCCCGCAACGCCCTTTCCAGGAGCCGGACGATGGCCGCGACGGACAGCTTCTCCAGCACGAAGACCTTACAGCGCGACAGGAGGGCGGCGTTTACCTCGAACGAAGGATTCTCGGTGGTGGCGCCGATCAGGATCACCGTCCCGTCCTCGACGTGCGGCAGGAAGGCGTCCTGTTGGGCCTTGTTCCATCGGTGGATCTCGTCGATGAAGACGATGGTGCGGGCCCCGTGCAGACCGAGGGTCTCCTTAGCCTCGGCGACGATCTTCCTCAGGTCGGCCACTCCACAGGTCACGGCCGACAGCTGGATGAAGCGCGAGGCGGTCATCTTAGCGATAATCCGGGCCAGGGTGGTCTTGCCGGTACCCGGCGGGCCCCAAAAGATCATCGACGGCACCTCATCAGCCTCGATCAGGTGCCGCAAGGCGCTCCCTTCACCGACAAGATCCTCCTGACCGACGAAACCCTCGAGTGACGCCGGCCTTATCCGGTCGGCCAAGGGAGCCTCCCGTTTGAGCTGCTGTCTGGCCTTATATCCGAGCAGATCCATATGTGGGGACCTTACACCTTATTAGGGAAAAAAGCGACGATTCAGCCCTATACCGGACTTCCCTGCCTTGCCGGACCGAGCATCGACTGATAGGGTTGCTCAGGATCAGGAGATGACCGGGAGGTGTACCTTGAGACGACCTGATGACCGTAAACGATGGGTCTGGGCGATTTTGGCCCTGACCGTCACCATAGGCCTGTTCCTGATATCGCGCTACGGACCTGAACGGGAGCTGCCGCGCTGCGTCTGCGAGAATCCTGACGGCACGCTGGTGATACCGCAGACACCCGAAGCCCTGGCCCGCAGGAACGTGGTCTGGCAGGTGATGAACGGTGCGGGGAACGACCTGCCGCCGTCGGCGGAGAGACGGATCGGCGAGATCCTGACAGCGATACTCGACCCGAACTCCGACACCCTCTCGCGCAACCTCGCCCTGCAGTCCTATCTGCAGAAATCGACGCTCTTCTTCACGGAACAGCGCATCAGCGAGCTGGCGGAGACGCTGGCCGACGGAAGTCCGGCGGAACGGCTGGGGGCACTGCGCCTCATCGCCGCCGCCGACAAGAGCGGCGCCGAACTGATCAGCTCCGTCCTGGCCGATACGGAACGGCTGCATCGCTTCTTCGCCGGGATCGAGATACCGCTCGAGACCCTGCCTGACGGACGCACCCCTTGACCGACGCCTCTGATTTACGGGCCCTCCGGCCCGTTTTCCTTACCCCTTGAAATGAATCCGATTCTGCATTATGCTGTTTCCGTCATCGGGGCGTGGCGCAGTTGGTAGCGCGCATCGTTCGGGACGATGAGGTCGCTGGTTCAAGTCCAGTCGCCCCGACCACACGGAAGGCAGCCGGTAAAGCCGGCTGCTTTTCTTCAGACGACCATCAAAGACACCCGCGTACGGCGGGTGTTTTTGCGATCGATGACTTTTTAAACTGTGGTCGACCGTTCAACCGGCATCATGACGCCGCAGCTCGATCTTCCGCTTGGCGAATTCCTCCAGGGTGTCGCAATCCCGGTTGTCGAGATAGTATTCCATCTCCAATCTCTCGATATCCTTCGGCGAAAGTTCCGGCCCGAAATCACCGGCCAGGTTATAGAGTTCGCCGAATCTCTCGATATCGAAAGACTCCTTCCGGTCATCGGCCTCCTCCTTGGCCTGCTCCAAAAGAACCCGACGCTCGGCCAGGGCCTCCTCGCCCTTCCGTGCGACCTCATCCAATACCTCTTTCAGTTCGGAATTATCCATGACGTATCCCTCTCCCGACGACTCGTAGCCGCCGAACCTCTCTCTCATATTTTTTGAGACACTCTTTAATGTATTAGGACCTTACGACAACCCGACCGACGACGCAAGCCCCGACCGTCAGGATGCCGGCACCAATTTCTCGTAATATTCAGTGAACTGCTGCAGCTGCGGGTCGTTGTCACTGGTCTCGTCTTCCTTCCTGATCTCACGCGGCGCGTTCTCGTAATAGGCGCTCCGGGCGCTCTTCTCTCCGGTCGCCTGAGAGGAATAGTCGGGCAGACGTTTCCCGGCTCGCATCAGTATCCAGGAGCTGATCGCCTTGGCCGTCTTACCGCACCCGTCGGCGAAGAAATGATCGGACAGGTCTATGCGGTATTCGGCCCAGGCAGCCAGCTTGACCGGGTCCTCCTCCGGGTCCTGAAGACGTTCGTGCAGCTCCTGATAGAACTGGGCCATGGCCTTCTCCAGGTCGGCGACGCGGGTATAGGGATATTTGGTGGAATCGGCGCCGCCGCGGATGAGTATTCCCTCCTTGAGGATACCCCCGTTTATCTTCAGGGCGATGTTCTCGACGAAGTCCCTGAGCTCTTCAGGGCTGCCGAACGAGGCCTCCCGGTTGTCGAACAGCTCCCGGGTGGCCTCCTTGAAATTCTGCTTGGCCCGCTCGGCGGCGGTCTCGGCGGTGAGATCACCGGCCATCTTCTCGGCCTTGTCCGCCGAAGCCGAAGTGTCGACCACCCCGCTGGCGGTCCGACTGGTCGCTTCCAGGTTCTTCTGGGCGGCCTCGACGTAATAATCCCTGGAGGGCGGGACCTCGTTGATCTCCCGGGAATGCTCGTTGAGCGCCTGCTCCAGCGTCTTGCCCTTATATTTGGACAGGGCGGCCCGATTGGTATCGCGGAATTTCTCCGGCGTCGACGCCAAAATCCTCTCGATGTAATCGTCGTCGATCACCGTATCCCGCAACCGATCGATCTCCGCCTGGGCATCCTCCGTGTTCAGGGCCTGGTCGAACAGCTCCATGTTCAGGATCCTGAGGCCGCGGTCCCTCTTCTCGGCTATCAGTTGCGGCTCACCGTCCGGACCCGGCGGTCCGTAAAGCGCGTAGGTGTCGATCTTGTCGTTGGTCATGGCCTTCCAGAGAAGATCGTTCCGGTTCTCCCTGATCCCCTGGAAGCCCTGGGCCACCGCATCGAACGGCACCAGAGGATCTTTCCCGCCGGGGGGCCGGGCCAGGACGACGATCAACGAACTCTCCAGCGGAGCGTCGACGTCGAGGAGTTTGAGCGACTTACCGGACCTCTCGGCGAGCTCCACCAATTCATTCACGTTTTTCGCCTTGTTCAACCGCTTATCGATGATCATCGAGGCCTCGGCCGTGTTCTCTATCCTGTTGGATACGGCCCGGGAGAGCATCGAGCCCTCTTCGTGAGTCTGATAGTGCGTCACGTTCTGCCAGCTGTCCCGATCCGATTCGGCACTCTTCAGCCCTTCCTTGTAGGTATCGGGGTTGATCGCCCCGTCAGGGTTGCCGGTCTCCGGATTGATCGCCTTGCTGAAGAGCGGGTGTTCCTTGAGATTGGTCGTCTTGCCGGAGGCCGTGTTCCCACGCAGGGCGAAGACGGAATTCGGTGATTCCATCCGGTCGGACAGGTCCAGGGCCTTCTGCACCTCCTGTTCGACGATCTGCTCGTGCAGCCTCCGGCGTTCCGGGACCCAGCTCTCCGGATCGTCCAGGAAGGCGTCCAGGTCCTTGTCGGCGACCGGCTCGGTCCCGTAGGTATAGGCGTCATGGCTGGTCAGCTTCCCCTCGCTGCGCCGCAAGATCTCGTGCCTCAACTCATAACTGTTGCCGCGCCGTTCCAGCTGTTCGTCCAGCTCCTTGACCTCCTGCAGCGCTTCCCCGGAGTTCTCCTTGGATACCTCGATCTCCCGCAGGCCGCCGGACTCGTCGACGATGAGCAGCCGGTCACCGCGCCCCCGCAACAGGCTCAGCTCCAGACCCTGCAGGGCGCCGGCGTTCTTCTCATTGAACTCCTTGATGTAGGCTGCGGCGTTCTCGTCAGTCAGTTCAGGCAGGCTCTGACGGATTAGATCCACCGCCTTGGACCTGATGTCTATCAGCTTGTCCCGGTCCTGCTCCTGGGCCATCTCTTCCCTGATCTCGTCCAGCGATTCGAACAGGGCGGGATCGGGCAGCTCCGGACCCGTCTCGCCGGATTCCTCCTGGAGAGACTGGTCCACCACCTCTTCCAGCTCCCGCTCAGAGACGTCCTCCCAGGCTCGGGGCGCTTTCTTCGTCTCCCGGGCCAGGCCGGGTACCGGCAGGGGCGGTGGGGTCTCGGGAGCCGTCGGCGCCGGCTCTTCATCGGTGATGATGTCCTCATCGCTGATCTCCATCACCTCCTCCGGCGGCTCTTCCCCCTCGCCGGGCATCTCCTGAAGCGCCCCGTCCACCATCTCCTCTATCTCAGTCTGGGTGGCCTCCTGAAGAGAGGTCACTTCGCCCTGAATCCTATCCAGGCTGGCGTCCACGCCGGTTTCCTGACGGACCGCCGACACCTCATCGGACTCCAATCCGATGTTGTCGACGTTCTTCTGGATGCGCTGTTCGCCGCCGGCGACGACCGCCTTGGCCGCCTCATCGACCAACCGTAACCGTTCCGCCGAAAACGACTCAAAGGCGGCCTGATCGGGCACGTCGGGCAGTGATTCCGGCACCTCAAAAGATTCGGGTAACGACTCCATCTCCTGAGCGGCCCGGGCGCGGTCCTGTGATGATTCGACTCCAGACTGCATACGGTCACTCCAGATCGATATTCTTCCTGATCTGTTCCATCTTACGGTCCTCCAGCACCTTGATGAATTCGTCGATGACCCGATCCTGTTCTTCCTTGAGACGCCTTATCTCGAGAAGATATCTCTGATACACCTCCTCCACCGACTGGGCCTTTTTCTTGTAGTCCTCTTCAGCCATAACCGGTATGGTCAATCGGCTTTCCCGTCCCGATACCTGTCAAGCTCATTTAGCAACACCCTGTAGGAAAGGGCAACCATCGTCTGCAGCATCCCGCCCGCCCGGGGATAGGTCTCGAACGGGACCGTGGACAGGGCGGCGATCATGGGGCGGACGATCGGCAGGAAATACCCCTCGACCCACGCCGCATCCATCACGGCCATGCCGTAAGTGACGCTGGTGCAGTTGTCATAGAGATCGGACAGCTTGATCAGCCTGACGCCTTCCTCGGCTGAGGCGACCTGCCGAACGTAGGGTTCCGGATGTTCGTCACCGAACCGGTTAGTCATGCCCTGAATGAGCCTCAGGCCGTCGGCTCCGAAATACTCCTCGATCTCCGCCTCGGTCACGTCGGTATCCTCAAGGGTGTCGTGGCCCAAGGCAGCGATCACGATATTCTCCCGTTCCTCCTGATTCCCCTCGTCGGAACCGTCAAGCACGGCCTCCAGGATCCGGGAGACCCGATCGAGATGATGCCACTCCCTTTCCTTGCCTCCTAAGCGCGTCCGTCTGGAATGCATCTTTTTCACGAAGGAGAGGGCCTCAGCCCTCCTTTTTTCGAAAATTGAACCCATGATGACGGTCGTTTAAGCGTGGATTCCGCCTGACTGTTTCCGTCTCTCATCTTAATTATACCAGATGACGGACGGCCCATCAGAAGACGGCCCCGATTACGGGGCCGTCTGATTCCGTTCTTCGATCATCGGGATTACGCCTTTTTCATGGTCCGCCTGACGAATCTGAGGGAAACGATCGCCGCGACCAGGATCAGGATGGCCGCCAGATAGACATAACGCCGTTGACTGGCGGCGGCCGGCGTCTCCGGCACGTTGACCTCCGGAGCCAGGGTCGCTTCCAGGAAATCCGCCTGGGTGACGGCGCGGGCCTCACGGACGAAAAGCGCCAGAGGGTTGCTCTTGCGGACCACCTTGCCGGTATCGTCAGTGACGACGACATAGACGGTGTGATCGCCGTCGGTCAGGGTGTCCGCCAACTCATACGACCAATTGCCGTCAACGTCAGCCTGGGTCGTCAGGACCATCGGCACGTAGCTGTAGACATAGAGCAGGCAGCTGGCTCCGGGATCGCACCGGCCGTCCAGCGTCAGGATATCCCCGCTGCCGGCAGCGGCCGTCAGGCCTTCATCGACGACCCCGGCCCCGCGCGGCTGCTCGAGCGGTCGGCCGCTGACCAGGGCCTGTTCGGTGGGATCGAGGGCCCGATCCAGTTCGCCCTCTCCGGCCGGATCGCTGCCTTGCCCCAGCTCCTCGGCGTCGTTGACGCCGTCCCCGTCACTGTCGGGATCGTCCCAGGCCCATCCGTGAGCCTTCTCATAATCGTCCGGCAGGCCGTCCAGGTCGGCGTCGAGCATGGCCACCGCGGCCGAGACACGCGTCTCCTCCTTCCTGACCGATTCGCGCCAACGGGTCTGGCCGACCAAGTGATGCGGCACCGGAGTCATCCCGGGCAATTCCACGAACACCTCCTCCTCGACGGCCCGTTCGATGACCCGGTCGGCTTTGGCGACCACGTCCTCCGCAGGATAGCTCATTGTGGCAAGTGCCTTGATCTTATTACAGGCCGCCTCGTCCAGTCCGTCACATCCCGGAAAGACACCCTGACTCGTCTCCAGCAGGTACTTCTCGCAAGATTCCTTGGTGGTATGGCCGGCCGCAGCACAGGTCTCGTCGGCATACCGGGCCGCCAACCAAGCGGCGCAGGTCTCGGCGGGCACATCGTTGGCGGTACATTCTTCAGCGGCTATGACGGAGATGTCGGCCTCGCCCATCTTCCCCGAAGTGACCGTTCCGGCCGCGGTACCACCGGTCTCCATGATGAACTCCTCGATCGATTCCTCCAGTTCTTCAGAGATCTCCGGAACCTCCGCGTCCGCCCCGGTCGATCCGTAAGCATGGACGCCGATGGTGGCGCCGACGGTCGACGGAGCCTGGACCGTCATGCGTCCGCTGACGATAGCCTGCTGCAGCACGGCCGCCGCATCGATCACCCCCACGGGAGTGAGGGATACGGAACGCCTCATCTTCTCTCCGGGCTTCTCGGATGAAATCATCCGCGATTTCTGGGGCCCGGCGGTCACCGCCCCGGCCCCATCCTCCGAGACAGTAGGCTGCTTGGGCGCGGTTTCGGTCGCGGGCTTTGGTTCAGGTGCCGGTTCCGGTTCGGGTTCGGGCTTTGGTTCAGGTGCCGGTTCCGGTTCGGGTTCGGGCTTTGGTTCAGGTGCCGGTTCCGGTTCGGGTTCCGGAATCACCGATATGGTGACCGGAGCAGCCTGGATAGTCACCGCCGCCCCCTGGTCATCGTAGCCCTGAGCGCTGGCCGTGATGATATGGTCACCAGGTTCCCTGGACACCCCCGAAACCGTCCAGACGTCCGCTTGTTCGGTCGACGGATCGGCCCGGAACGACTCCCCCGGACCGCCGGCCGCCGGCGCCACGGATACGCTGACCGGGACCGATATGTCACCAGCCGGCGGCCCCTCGGTACGTACCCGGATATCGAACCCTCCGGTGACGGCTTCGCCCGACGACGGCTGGATGATCGATACCTTGCTGAGCGCCGGGTGGGCCACCTCTTCCGACGGCGGCAGCCCCTTGGTGGTGAACGTGCCGGTGCCGGAGGTCGCTGTCAGGCCGGATTCGGACACGGATCTCACCCGATAATGGTAGGTCGTGCCCGGCTGCAGCTCCCAAAGCGTGATGGCGTGGCTGATCTCGCGGACCTCGGTCTCCTCAAGCGGTATGATCTTCCGATAGGTCTGTCCGAGTGACGCTGAGATCCCGAAATCGACCACGGATGTCGACAAAGCGTCCGTAGTCCACGTGACCACCGCCGAAGTCTCCGTGATCATCTCTGCGGGCACCGACGGACCCGAGATGATGACCGGCGCAGCTGCCGAAGCCGACGATGACGTATCGGCGGGTGGTACCGTCTCGGTCAGATCTTCCTCCGTCATGCCGGCCTGCCCCGTCGAATCGTCCGTCGTCTCGTCGCCGGCCGGCGGCGCGGCATTCTGGTCGGCCGTCTGTGCCAAGACCGTGACCATGGTGAAGGGTACGATGACTATCACGGCAGCGGAAACCGCGATCCGATAGGCCCACGACAACCGCTCACGATCGATATATTTGGAGATTGGGTCCATAGCCGGCTTTGATGAGGCATCTTAATTATGGGGGCGTCTGACCCCTTATCTTAAGACAAGTATAAGGCAAACGGCCCGACCGCTCAATATTCGGACTGGCCGATCAAAAAACCCGCCTTCCTTTTAAGGATGGCGGGCGAACGGACGGGGAACGGCGGTCATTGGAGTCAGGCCGCCAGTACCAACCAGGTCTCCAGCTCTTTCCAGGGCTCCCCAATCGGGATGGCCCGGGGCAGGATCTCCATGAGAGGCACCAGCTCACCGAAGCTCCGGCGGTCACCGATCGCCGCATAGGCCAGCAGATAATAGGCCGCGATGAGCGGCGTGGTCCAGACCGCGGCCATGAGCGGCAGATCCAGCTGACCTATGAAGGAATCATGGCTCTGCTGCAGGGCATACAGCAGCCGGTCCACCAGACAGGAACTGACCAGGTCATCGAGCTCTTTCCTCAGGTCCTCCGGCAGTGACCGGTCGAGCTCTTCCTTCCGGTTCTTCCAGAAGATCAGCGGCAGGTGCATCACATAGGCCTGTTCGGCGCGCAGATGGGATTCTTCTTCGGCGAAACCGGAGCGGGAAGGGATGACGCGTACCTGATTGGCGACCGTCCGACCGGCCCGAGCTATGGCCCGGGCCACGGCAGACGTATCGAGACTCGCGGAGGGGTTCAGCGGATAGGAACCGTTCTCACCGTACGTGACGAGCGGTTCCAGGAGCTGCAACGAACGCTGGGCCAGTATCCGGTCGCGGACCCGGGCCTTGATGAAGTCGTACAGCTGCTCTCTCACCTTGACCATGACCGACCTCCCGGGACATGGAAACCTATTCCGAAGGAACGATGGTCCCATTTCCTCATCGTCGCCCCTCTTTGTCAACGGCGAGGTGCCCGGACGGCTGGCCAGCAACGCGGGAGATAAGCTATAATGATCCGGTATGATTTCAGACCTGGATACGTTCGTCAGGGATTCCCTGAAACAGGGGCTGTCGCGAGACAGTGTCCGCGAGGCCCTCCGCTCCGCCAGATGGCGGGAAGAGGAGATCGCCGCGGCACTCGACCGTTATGCCAAGGTGGACTTCCCCGTCCCGGTACCCAAGCGGTCGCCCTATCTTTCGGCGCGCGAGGCCTTCATGTACCTGCTGCTGTTCCTCTGTCTCTACATCTCCGCGGTCAGTTTCGGCCGACTCCTTTTCGAATTCATCAACCGCGCCTTCCCCGACCCCCTGAGGTACTTCGAACAGGCCGATACCTCAGGCCTGAGGATGTCGGTGGCTTCGCTCATCGTCGCCTTCCCCCTGTACCTCTGGCTCTCCTGGCTCACCCTCAAGGCCGTCCGCCAGGATCCGGACAAGCGCGGCTCGAAGATACGCAAGTGGCTGACCTACATCACGCTGTTCGTGGCGGCCGGCGTCATCATCGGCGACCTGATCACCCTGCTGTTCAACCTGCTGGGCGGTGAGCTGACCACGAGGTTCTTGCTCAAAGTGGCGGCCGTGCTGCTCATCGCCGGATTGATCTTCGGTTATTACCTATGGGATCTGCGACAGGAGGAGAAAAACGACTGAAGCGGCCCGACGGGCTCAGGATCTTCGTCGGTCTGGTCATCATCATGGTGGCTACGGCAGTGGTGGCCGGCCTTTACCTGTCCGGTTCGCCTTCCAAGGAACGCGAACGGCGATCCGACCGCGAAAGGGTCAGTGACCTCCAGTACCTGGCGACGACGATCGATGCGCATTACAGCCGGGTCGGCGTACTCCCGGAGAACCTGACGGATCTGGAGCTGGGCGGCACCGAGCAGTTCACGGACGCGGTATCCGATCCGGTGACGGGTGACCGCTACGACTACCGGACGACCGGTCAGCTCAGCTATGAACTGTGCGGCCGCTTCGATCATCCCTCAGAGAAGGACGAGGAGGGTCGCTATTACCCGCCTGAGCCGCGACCCGTCAGCCCGCTCGGGACGGATGTCAAGATCAGGGACTGGACGCATCCGGCCGGTGACTTCTGCTTCGGCCTGGAGGTCCAGCGGTATGGGATACCTGATGTCTGCAGCGTGGTCGACCCCTGCCCCTTCGGGCAGACCTGTGCCGTGCTGCCCGGCAGTCCGGGAGCGGTCTGCGTCCCGGAAGGCAAGGAATGCCTGGCCGCGGGGTGCCCTGAAGATTGCCGTATCGCTGAAAGTTATCCGGTCCAGGTATCCTGCGGACAGGAAAATGATACGGGAGGAGACAGCTGTCATCTGAGGCGGCATGTCCGGACCGGAGAGATCGGCTGCTTCGGCTGCTCTGAGGGTGTCTGCCGCCGGCCCGATGCGGACTGGGAGGTATATGAACTTCCTGAGGATAATCTGGGCATACCCTATGCCTGCTACCCCACCCCGGACGGCTGCGCCTTAGCCCAATGAATCCGAAACCGGCAATGAAACCGAAACGGCCCTGCGACAGGGCCGTTCTTATTTGACCGCTCAGGCTCCCGGTCCGTCAAATTATACCTGACATGATCACTC
Source organism: Parcubacteria bacterium SG8_24 (assembly GCA_001303185.1). Lineage (GTDB taxonomy): Bacteria > Patescibacteriota > Patescibacteriia > SG8-24 > SG8-24 > SG8-24. The sequence continues at coordinate 21,592 of LJNP01000004.1, read as the reverse complement.
CGGCCAGCACCAGACGATAGACCACGAAAACGGCCAGGCTATGATGGCGAAGGAAGCGCAACAGGAAATGGATACTGACGAGGCCTATCCCGAAAGACGCCAGGAAACCGGTGAAGAGCGGCCAGCCCCAGACACCCGCGTCACCGACAGTATACAACTCCACGCCCTTGAGCAGGCCGGAACCGGCGATTATCGGGAAGGCCAGCAGGAAACTGAAGCGGGCCGCCCGGTCCCGGCGCAGGCCGACCAGCAGGCCGCCGGAGATGGTGGCACCGGAACGGGACACTCCGGGAACCAAGGCCAAAGACTGGAACAGGCCGACGATCAACCCGCGTTTCGCGCTGAGGCGGCGATCCTGTCGGGCGAACCTCTCGCCGAGCAGCATGACGGCGCTCCCGGCGATCAGTGTCACGGCGACCAGTCGGGAGCTACGGAAGACCGTCTCCATCTGGTCCTCCAGGAGCAGCCCGAGGATCATGGCCGGCAGGGTACCGACGATTATCGCCGCGAGCATGGTCCGCGCCTCCGGTTCCGTCGGCCGACGCAGCACCAGGCGCACGGCGCTCCGCAAGAGACGGTGCAGATCGCTCCGGAAGTAGATCAGCACCGCCAGTATCGTGGCCAACTGCAGCACGGCGTCCACGGCCAGACCCTGTTCCGTACCCATGCCGAAAGCCTCACGTGCGACTATCAGGTGCCCGGATGAGGAGATCGGCAGGAACTCAGTCAGCCCCTGGATCACTCCGAGGATTGTGCCGGAAAATATATCCATCGGTTTTCGGCTGACGCCCGTTTGGCCGCCGTTGGCGGGCGTGCTATATTTCCTGCCGTACCGGCTTTCCGCAAGGAGGCTGCCATGTCGGCATTCATGTACTCGGACGGCAAGACGGTCAACGTGATCGTTTCACTCTTCGAACTTGAGGCGGCCGCAGCGATGCTCGGCGGTCACGCCATCGCCCTGGACGGACGGGCCGAGAGATGGCGGCGGTTCAGCGCCCTGATCGGACGGGTGATGGGCAGCGGCGGCAAGCTGCAGATACAGACCGACGGACTGCTGCGCCGGATCCGGCCTGGTACCTCATCCATGGTCCCGCTTCCCGAAGCGCCCGAAGAGATCCGCCGGCGCATCTTCCGCACCCTCGATTTCTTCGCCTCCAGGAACTGCAGTCCCTATGAGGAGTCGTCCGTCGAACTCTTCCACTGACCCCGCGACCGGGGTCTTTTTCTTGCCGGAGGTCAGGCTGACGGCCAGCCACCGGCCGACAGGAAGGAGACGGCTGACAGGAACGCCCCGAGCAGGAACGCTACAGCCATGAGACCCGGACGGACCTTCTTCTCGGTCCGTCTGATGCCGATGTAGGAACAGATCAGTATGACTAACATCACCGCCTTGGACGACTCGCAGAACAGGCAGAAAGCGCCGATCACCAGGAACTCGACCGCCGAGAGATAGACCGAAAAGACCAATGCGAACAAGGTCAGGGCCGCCATGAGATTGTAGCGCCCACCGAGCCGGCGCAGTCTGGTCAGGGCGAAGACCGCCAGGAAATAGAAAATACCCAGCAGGGCGACAGGCAGACCGAACAGCTCGGAATAGGCGCTGGCGTTGACCACGTCACAGGAGACGCCGCCACCGAAACCGCAGGATGCCTGCCCGACCGCTGCCAGATGGACGTAGGCCAGATAGCCGAGCAGCGCCGTTCCGATACCGCAGAACAGCATGACTGTCGAATCGATTTTATCAGTGTCGTTTCTGTCCATAGAAATGGTCGCGGTCCTCAGGGACCGCCTTGATGCGTCAAAGAGTATAGCACGGTGTTCCGCATGAAAAAAGACCGGCAAGTATCGCCGGTCATGTCGGCCTGTCATCCGTCGCCTTTGGGTTTGACGGTCCTTTCCCGCACGACCTGATCACCGTCGGACTCGCCTTCCACCTTGACCCGGATCTTCTCCACCTTCTGAGGACTGACCTTCTTCTTGGCCTCGTCGATCGCCTCGTCGGCCGCGTCGAGCTGTTTCTTGGCGCCGTCGCCCTTCTTCTCCTTGATGACCTTGGTCACCTCGTCCTTAAGGCGCTTCTTGACCTTCTTGGAATACCCCTGGTTTTCCGAATCGTCGACGCCCTCACCATCCTTCTTCGGCGTGACCTCGACATGGACCCTTTCCTTCTCCAGAGGTTTGGCCTCTTCCTTCTTCTCACCCATGGGTGACCTCCTCTACCAATGAGCTGCCGCCTGATCGGATAACTGCGGCCATCACATGATGGCATAAAGCACCAGAGCCTTCAAGTCGCCCCAGGTCCGATGCCGTCCGCGATCGGTCACAACACGGAAAAAACGCTCATTATCCCGAAGGAAGTCAGGGCGGTGAACAGCAGGTTGCCCAACAGCAGGGGTGCGGCGACATAGGCCAGCCGGTAACCCATGAGGCCCAGGGGGATCGCCAAGACCTCATTCGGGAAGGGGGCAATGATGGCGTAGATGAACATGAGACCGATCGGCGCCCAGTAGTGCCTTTCCCGGATACGCTCCAGACGCCTCACGGCCCGGCGCATCTTGCCGGTCACCAGCTTCCGGCCGGTCCGCCCCACCAGGAAGGCGATCAGGTCGGCGATGGTGACCCCCACCGCCATGACGACGATGGCCAGCCTGATATCGAGTCCGGAGACCACGAACAGCGGCAGGAAAGCCACGGCAGGGATCGGCACGAGGATGTTGAAGCCGCTGAAGACGGAGATGACGAAGAGTCCAGGATAACCGTACGCGGCGATGGCCTCGCGCAGTCCGGCATGTCCCACCGCATATACCCCGAGACCCATCCCGGCGATGAGCGCCAAGACGGCGCCGACGAACCTGATCCTGTTGCTGTCACCTGGGCGCATACGGGTCCCATTGTATCAGGCGCCGTTGACGCCAGGAAGCCGGACGACATCCGGCTTCCTCTGTGTGATGATCTGTCGCCGCCACTGCCTCATTCACTGCCGCTCCTGCAACGTGACCTGTACCTCCGTCTCCTGGCCCTTGTGCAGGATCTTCAGGGTGACCGTATCACCGACCCGATATCCCCTGATGGCCACGACCAAGGGGTGTGACTGGGTCAGGCGCTCGCCACCCACTTCCAGGATGATGTCGTTCTCGACGATGCCGGCGAGGTCGGCCGGTGAACCCGGCGTCACCGCCAGATCGATCTGTCGTTCGCCCCGGACGACCAGGGCACCGTAATCCACCGGCAGTTGGTTCTCCTGGGCCATCTCCTCGTCGATCATCACGTAACGCACGCCCAGGAAGGGCCGAAGTATCTTGCCGTGCTGCCGCACGCTGTCTACGGCCAGCCTGACGTCATCGATCGGCAGGGCGAAACCGATGTTTTCCGATCCCTGCACGATCGCCACGTTGACCCCGATAGCCTTGCCGTGCAGGTCCAGCAGAGGACCGCCGGAATTGCCGGGGTTGATCGCGGCATCCGTCTGGAGGACATCAAACAGGTCCTCGGCGGCGTGCTGTCCGTCGCTGGCGGTGATGGACCGCTGCATGCCTGAGACCACCCCGACCGACACGGAATTGCTGAAACGGCCGAGCGCGTAACCTATGGCCAGGACACCCTGACCGACGCGGACATCATCGGAATCGCCCAGTTCCACGAAGGGATGGTCCTCACCGGGAATCCTCAAGACGGCGATGTCATTGACCGGATCGCGGGCCAACACCTCGGCCTCATGCTTGCTGCCGTCCTGCGTGACCACGGTGTACTCGGCTGACTCTTCGGAGACCACATGCTTGTTGGTGACGATATAGCCGTCGGCGGACACGATGAACCCGGTGCCGGCTCCCACCTCCCGTCTTTCCGTGCCTTTCTGGCGGTATTGCGGTACGGAGAAGCCGAAGCCGTCGCCGAAGAAACGTTCGAAGAACTCATCGCCGGAGAAGGGATCGTACATATACTGCTCGAAGACCGGCATGTCCTTGGAGACGACGATCGACACCACCGCAGGCGAGACTTTCTCCACCACGGCGATGCGGGCCTCCTCCTCACGGAAGACCTCCGACCCGGCATCGGTGACGCCGGATACCGGGGCCCGGCGCAATACCTGGACCGGAGAATAGAACGGTTCGGGCAGTAATGACGTGTGGGCCGCCAGGAAGCCGGCCACGAAACCGAAGGCGGTGGAGACGAAGACGGACAAGACCAGGCTCGCCAAAACCGCCCTCCTGACCTCCTTGTTGCTCTCAGGCATGGCTTTGATGGTTAGGAATCATCCGCGGACATTATAACGCCCCGACCCGAGGTCGGGCAACGGGTGGGGCCCGGCTGGGCCGCACCAGGACAGAGGCGCTTTGATCGGGAAATTCAGGAACAGCCGCTGGTCGAACCGCAGTTCAGGCATTTGTAGCAGGACCCGTTCCGGACCATCATCGCCCCGCAGGTATCGCAGGGCGGGGCGTCCGACTGGGTGTCGAAACTCATGGTCAAAGAATCGGCCGTTCTGGCGCCTTCAGCCGCCTGCGGCGTCTCGCCGAGGTGCATCTGCTTGGCCGATCCTGCGTCGTCGTCTTCGGTTTCCCGAGACCGCTCCTCGTTGGAGGCGTCGACATCGGCCTGACCCTGTTCGGCCAGAGTCTGCGCTTCGGCGTTGATGCCGATAGCGTGCAGTTCGTCCGATGACAGGAACTTCATGGCCAACCACCTGAAGATATAATCGACGATCGACTTGGCGATCCGGATATTGGGATTGTTGGTGAAACCTGAAGGTTCGAAACGTACATGGATGAACTTGTCGATCAGCACCCGCAGAGGCACGCCGTATTGCAGGGCGATCGAGGTCGAGGTGGCGAAGGAATCCATCAGGCCGGAGACGACCGATCCGCCCTTAGCCATACGGATGAATATCTCCCCGGGCGTCCCATCGGCATAGAGCCCGACCGTGATATATCCGCGGTGGCCGGCGACGCTGAACTTGTGGGTCAGGGACCGCCGCTCGTCGGGCATCCTCCGCCGCAGCGGCCCGCGGACCTCGCGTTTGGCTGCGGTGGCTGTCTCCGCCGGTTCGCTGTCCGGCTGGCCCCGCCCTCCACCATCAGGGTTGGCGGCCACACCGTCCTTCTGTGCCGTCGTCGTCAGCACCTGTTGCCCCTTGGAGCCGTCGCGGTAAATGGCTACCGCCTTAAGTCCGGTCTTCCAGGATTCGATATAGGCGTTCTCGACATCCTCGACCGTGGCCTCATGAGGCATGTTGACTGTCTTGGATATCGCACCGGACAGCAGTGGCTGCACCGCGGCCATCATGCGGATATGACCCATATAGTTGATGGAGCGGCTCCCCTTGGCCGGCCGGAAGGCGCAGTCAAAGACCGGCAAGTGCTCCTCCTTGAGATGCGGCGCCCCCTCAATCGTCTCTTCCCGGTCGAGATACCCAAGGATCTCCTGCGCCTGATCGGCATCATAACCGAGACGGTCCAGGGCGAAACGGACCGTACGGTTGACTATCTTCATCAGGCCGCCTCCGACCAACCACTTGTATTTGACCAGGGCGATATCCGGCTCGATTCCGGTAGTATCGCAATCCATCAGGAAACCGATCGTTCCGGTCGGCGCGAGCAGCGACACCTGGGCGTTCCGGTAACCGTGGGACATGCCGGCTTCGAGCGCCTCGTCCCAGGATCTCCGGGCGGCCTCACGGACTATGGGCGATACCCCCTGCTCCGGGATGGCATAAGCCTGGTCACGGTGCAGACCAATCACCTTGAGAAAGGGTCGTTCATTGAGTTGGTAATAGCGGAACGGCCCCATCGTCTCCGCCAGCCGGGCGGACTGCCGATAGGCCAGTCCGGACAGAAGCGCCGTGACGGCAGCGGCACAGTTCCTGCCCTCTTCCGAATCATAGGCCAGTCCCTGGGCCATGAGCAGGGCCCCGAGATTGGCGTAGCCTATACCCAGCGGCCGGAATCCGTGACTGTTCTCCTCGATGGCCGGAGTCGGATAGCTCGACAGGCCCACCACTATCTCCATGGCCGTGATCATCACCTCGGTCGCCTGGCGGAATCCGGTGACGTCGAAACCCTTCTCCGGATCGTAGAACTTCATCAGGTTTAGCGACGCCAGATTGCAGGCCGAGTCGTCAAGGAACATGAATTCGGAACAGGGATTCGAGGCGTTGATCCGTCCGGAATTCGCTGAAGTGTGCCACCGGTTGACCGTGGTATCGAACTGCATCCCCGGATCGCCGCACTCCCAGGCGGCCTCGGCTATCCGGCGCATCAGCCGGCGTGCCGGTACCGTATCCACCGTCTCGCCGGTGGTTATCGCCCTGGTCTGCCAGTCACCGTCCTCGATGACGGCCCGCATGAACTCATCGGTGACGCGCACGCTGTTGTTGGCGTTCTGAAAGAAAATGGAGCTGTACGCCTCGCCGTCCATCGATCCGTCGTAGCCGGCGGCGACCAGCGTCTTGGCCTTGCGCTCCTCCCTGGCCTTGCAGGTGACGAATTCCTCGATGTCGGGGTGGTCGGCGTTCAGGATCACCATCTTGGCGGCCCGACGCGTCTTGCCGCCGGATTTGATCACGCCGGCGAAGGCGTCATAGCCGCGCATGAAGGAGACCGGGCCGGAAGACTTGCCGCTGGAATTGGACAGCCGCTCCCTCGAAGAGCGGAGCCGGGATAGGTTCGAGCCGGTACCGGACCCGTACTTGAAAAGCATCCCTTCGGTCACGGCCAGGTTGAGGATGGACCTCATGTTGTCGTCGACCGAATTGATGAAGCAGGCCGAACACTGCGGCCGTACGTTCACGCCCACGTTGAACCAGACCGGACTGTTGAAGGCCGCACGTTGGTCGACCAGAATGGCCGTCAGTTCGTCCTCGAAGACGTCGGCGTCCGTGGCGGAGGCGAAATACCCGCTGGCCCGACCGTGATCGGCTATCGTCTTGGCCACCCGTGAGACTATCTGCCGGACGGAACTCTCCCGCTCCGGCTTCCCCAACTCACCGCGGAAATACTTGGAGGCGACGATGTTCGTCGCACTCTGGCTCCAGGACTTGGGGACTTCGACGCCCCGCTGTTCGAACACCTTCTGGCCCTGAGCGTCGGTCAGTACCGCATCCCTGATCTCCCACTCGATCCCGTCGAACGGATGCGTACCGTCGTACGAGAACACCCTCTCCAACCGCAGGCCGGGACCGGTCGCCTGTGACGCCTGCCGGATCGGAGCGCCCCGCCGATCCAGATAGGACTTGACCGCGAAATGCAGGTTGTTGTCGAGCAGGACCAGAGCGATGATCCGGGCGATATCGTCGGTGGTCGGTACGGTATGCCCGTCGAATTCGCGATCCAACCGCATCAACGCCTGATGGGTACACCTGGCCAGCAGGGCACTGTCATCGATACCCACGCCGTCTAAAGCCCGAGAGAAAGAGAGACCGATCTTCTCCGAAGCGAAATCGACCGTCGACCCGTCAGGTTTCCGCACCCGCTTGACCCTAAGCAAATCCGGGATCTGCTCCAGGATACTCGACACTATGCGCCTGGTCTCATCGGTCTGACCGGATAGTGCATCTGCCCTTTTGGCGGGAACGGCTCCGTACATAGACGATATGTCTTAAAATCGAAATAAATATTTATACTATATATTGTATTCCTTTTTCTGATTCTACCACAAGATATTGTATCAAATTGTGGACAACTTAACCGAGTGAAAAAAAGCGAGTGAAGGTATCACTCGACAAGCCCTTAAATGACGGCTCTCCGTACGGGCCCCGCGTGCTTGTCTCCGCTGGCCCGTGACCGAACTCCCCTCTTCCCCGATCCGGCCCCGGCCCTAGAACGGCATCGTCAGGTTAACCGGCCGGACCCGGTCCTCCTTCAGGGCGAAATCCACGGGTACCTTCACCTCTTCCCCGCTCCTCTCCCTGAATTTCACGAAACCGTTCTCCAGACCGAACTCATAGACCTCTTTGGTGACCTTCACGTCCTGCAGGCAGTACTCCTTCAGCTTTTCGATCTCGCCCCTCCGGAAGAACTCGATCGCCTGAAGGCCGTCGCCGGTCTTGCCGACACCTAATGAGGTCTGGGCGACATTATCCAACTTGATCCGGAAACCCAGCTGACCCTCTATCTCCTTGAGCAGGTCGAGTGAACGGAAGCGGGTGAGATCGCCCGGATAGTAGGTGTTCAGGACCGGGTAATCGAAGCCCAGGATGTTATACCCGATGATGCGGTCGGCATTCTCGAATATCCTCCAGAGACGCGGCAGGTCGGGCTCCAGGAAGGTCTCGTAAGTATCGGTGTCGTAACTGTACACGCCGACCAACGATACCTTGAGCAGGCTCGGATCGTAACGGCCGACGTCGGCGAAACTGTTGCTGGTCTCGATGTCGAAGACTATCTCCTTGCCCATAGATACAAACGTTCAGGAACGTGACTTTACCATGTCCGCCCCGGCGCCTTCAAGTCGGCGGCCGGTCCGGCCCAGACAAACAAAAAACGGAACTGACCGACAGCGCCGTCGGGTGGGGAACTTGTACGATGTTATCGGTGCCGGCTAGCCGAGGCAGCCGCATTTGCACTCGCGACCGTCGTGTTCGAGGTGACCGCACAACGGGCAGAACTGCTCGAGCTCCAGCTCCGCCTGGCAGCCGCATTGGCAGGTGCCGTCTTCCTCGTGCTCGTGGTCGCAGACGGTGCATATCATAACTACCGCCTGTATGATTTCCCACTGGGTCCATCTTACCCGATGCGCCGGATACCGGCAACCCGATCACTTGAGCGCCGTCTCGAGGGTGGTGACCCGCTCCTGTACCAGACGCGCCGCCTCCTGCTGATCCCGGACCGTATCGAGCCGCCGGGCCAGGACGCTGTCGCCGACCACCTCCTGTACCCATCGGGACAGGTCGTTCTTCTGTCCGTCCACGTGATACCGGAAGACATCATCGCTGATGGTCTCGAGGCCCGCCGCGAATTCCTTGAGGTTACGGGCCACCCGGTACATGTGGAACCAGAAAGCCTTCCACGGCGGATCGACGTCACGGAGATAGGCGGCAGCGACCTCTTTGCTGATCGATTCCATAGGACAGGGAAAAGTATACGTCATGCGCCGCCGGCCCTCAAGGCAATGGTATCTCGGTTGCCACAACCGGACGGCTCTGCGATGATGAAGGCGTGTTCCTTATCACCCGAGGCCGCCGAGGCGGGAGCGAGAGGCGACATGGACGAAAAACGGACCTTGCCCGCGCCGCAACGGCAAAGGCTCTACCGGCTGATGTGCCGCATCTACGAGGTGCTCAACTCGAGTGACTGGCGCGTCCGCCTGACCCGACTCGAGAGCGACGAGGCCGCCTGCCGACGCTACGGCATCCCCGTGAACAGTGTCGGCACGATCGACGAGGTACTCCGGGAGACGCCGGAGATCGTGGTCGATTTCCGGAAGGACATCATCCCCATCCTGGTGCACGAGTGCCTGCACGTCATCTACGAGGACCTGCCGGAGGAGGATATCCTCAGCCTGGAAAGATTCGTCATCGACCACATGACCCCCCTTCAGGCGAAGCGCGTCCTTCAATTGGCCTCCTGTGCCCTGGTCTGACCTCCTGTCCGGAGGTCTTTTCTGATGACGTCCGGTGCCGGGATGTGCTATGATACACATCAGATAAGTCATAATCGACGGATCATCCTATGGGAGCCGGAAAAAAACTGGTCAAAGGTCTCGCCGCCGGAGCGGTACTCTACGCGGTGGGTTCCTACATCATGAAAGACAAGCGGGCGCAGCGGAAGAAGGCAGCGCTCCAGAAGGTCGCTGACCGGACCATGAACCGCGTCGTCAAGCATGCCAAGAGCCTCGGCAAGCTCAGCAAGGCCTCGTTCGACAAGATCGTGGACGCCACGGTAGCGGAATACCGCGGCATGAAAGACCTCTCCAGCGCCGAACTCAAGGAGATGAAGGCCGAACTCAAGGGTTCCTGGAAAGACGTCCGCGAGGTGATGCAAAAACCGAAGAAGGCCCCGGGTCGCGCCAAACGCAAATGATACCGACCCGACCCCGTTGAACGATACGACAGAGCGCCCCCTAGGGGGCGCTCTTTACATCGTCTGGCGTAAGCCTGTCGGGTCCTGGACTCAGTCCCCGAGTCGGCGCAGCAGTTCCTGGGCCTCCTCGATCGTGGTCACCTCGCCGCGCAGCTGCGCCTCGCGCAGTTCCTCGAGCAAGCGCCCCACCTCCGGACCCGGACCGATGCCGGCGACCTCCATGACCTGCCGTCCGGAAAGGAGGCGGCCAGAGGCCGGACCTCCGTCCTGAGCCAGCCTTTCCAGGTCGATGACCTTCTCCTGAAGGCGGCACAGGTTGGCCAACGCCTCTTCCCTGCCGACATCCGCAGCGGCGGCAATGGCGAAACCCGCATGCAACAAGGCCCGTCCCTTCCGCCGATCGTCCAGGAACAGCCTTTCCAGCAGCGTGTGCCGTGCCGCCCCCACATCTATCTGGCCGGGCAGGCGGTGATGTTCGACCAGCCAGGCCAAATCATCCCGTGACACCCCGAGGCCGGGCACGCTCGAGAAACGCAAGCGGCGAGCGAGCGACCGGACCGCTTGGGCCCCCGCGCTCTCGGATACCGGTCGGTCCCCGGACGGGATGCCGAACGGTCCGGTCTGAACACGTCCCAGTCCGTGGAACAAGACCGCCAGGACCGTCCTGACCTCGGGCTTCTCGCCGGGGAACATCCGGTCGAATCCCGGACCGGACAGGTGTGCCACGGCCGACCTGGTATGTTCCCAGACGGTGCTGCCCGCGGGACGCTCCGGAGACTGTGGGCAGTATCTCAAGTCATCGAGTTCCGGGAACAGGCGGAACAACGCCCCGCTCTCTTCCCATAGACGGACCGACTCTTTCGAATCGGCGGCCAGGGCCTTGAGCAGTTCCCGCGAGACGGTCTCGTAAGGGACGACCCGCTCGATCTTCCCGTCGACCTCGCGCGTATCATCAAGATGCGACACCATCTCCCGGATCGCCTTCCAGGTCCCCTCCTCTATCCGGAAGCCCAGCTGGCAGGCGAAACGCATGGCACGCAGTATCCGCGAATAATCCTCCCGGAAACGGTCCCGGGGTTCGCCGACCGCCCTGATCAGGCGGCGCTCCAGGTCGGCCTGACCATGATGCGGATCGACCAACCGGGACCGGCCGACGTCCCAGGCCATGGCATTCATGGTGAAATCGCGCCTCTGCAGGTCGTCTTCCAAAGGAAGGTCGGGGTCCGACTGTACGTCGAAGTCGCGGTAACCGCCGCTGCCGCCGGCGATCTCGGTGCGGGGCCAGGCTATATCGATCGGCTCCTCCCCCTCCAGGCCCTGAGGCACGAACTTCAGGACGCCGAAATTGCGACCGACCAGATCGACCCTGCCTCGCCGCCCCAGCAGAGAGGCGAGGTCATCGAGCGAGGCCCGTCGGATGACGAAATCGAAATCCTTGCCGGCCGGACGCCCCAGCAGGTGGTCGCGGACGGCGCCGCCGACGAGATACCATTCGGCCTCCGGCAGCCTCTCTTTCGACTCTCGGATGAAATCGAAACGGGCATCCCTGGTCAGGAGCTCACTGATGTCGGGCGGTCTGTTTTCCCTGCTTTCCGGATTCATATGATCCAAGGTCAGGATATCACAAGGCGGTGCCGACCAGGAACCGTATCAAAAAAGGGCCGCAATCTCATCTCACGGCCCCGCCCATACGTCCTTCAGCGGTTCAAAAATATGGTCTGTGTCGGGTAGGCGAACTCGATTCCCTCTTCCCCGAATCTCCGGTAGATCTCCAGGTTCAGTCGCTGCCGGATGTCCATGTACTCGTTGTAGTCGGCGGTATCGACATAGAAGACCACCTCGAAATCCAGGCAGGAATCGTTGAACTTGACGAAATGACACCGATCGAGTTCGGCCTTGTCGATACTGGCCAGTATCTGCCTGATCATGTCCGGAATACGCTCCAGCTTCTCCTGCGCCGTGCCGTAGACGACACCCAGACTGAAATCGATCCGCCGGCGGTCCATATGCTCGAAATTCTGGACCCGGGCCGAAGTGAGTTCCCGGTTAGAGATGATCAGCTGTTCTCCTTGCAGGGTGCGCAACCTGGTCGTCTTGAGCCCGATCCGTTCGACCGTGCCCCGGTCCCCTCCGACGACGATGAAATCACCGACCTGGAACGGCTTGTCCAGATAGATGGAAAAAGCGCTGAAGATGTCGCTCAGGATGTTCTGGGCGGCCAGAGCCACGGCGATGCCGCCGATACCCAGACTGGCCACGAACGAGGTCACGTCGATGCCGATGTTGGCCAAGACTATGGTGATACCCAAGACCCATAGCGCGATGCGTATCACCACGTTCACCACGTTGATGATGGACTTCCGCTGCAGTTCCTCCCCCTCTTCGGCCCGACCCATATACCGCTGCAGGAAATAATCGGTCAGGGTGGCGCCGGTCCGGATGACCTCGTACATCAGGACGAAAGCGAAACCGATGCCGACCAGACGCTCCAGGATCTCCGGCATGACGAGGCCTTGGGTGGCGACATAAAGCGATACCAGGACGTAGAAAGGCGGCCTGATATCACGCAGTATCCCGATGAAAGTGTCGTCGAGCTCGGTCTTGGTCCGCTTGGTCAGCTTATGGATGCGGGAAATGACGAAAAGCTGGAGGCCCTTGAGCACCAGGTTCATCGCCAGGAAGACGACTAGGGCGATGAGATAATCCCGGCCCGTATTCTGCGACAACAGACCGTTCAATTGGCTGATTCCGTCCATCTTATTAAAGTTAAGACTGGCGTATCCGCGCTGGTGCGGACGTCACCAAACCATGATACTACGGCTCATCAGCCGTGTCCAAACCGCCGTCTTGGCCGGGAGGACCGGCATCTGTCATAATACCATCGTGTGGCCGGACCGCCTGGCCAGGAAGAATCGCTAAATTCTATGAAGATCATCAAATCATACGGGGAGAGGGTCGAATACGATCCGGACAAGATCCGCCACAGCCTCGAACGCACCGGCGCCTCGAAGGAATTGATCGAACACGTCATCGAGCGGGTCAGCCGTAAAGTCAAGGAAGGGATGACCACCCGGCGGCTTTACACCATCGTCCGGCGGGAGTTGAGGCGGGCCGCCAAAGGCATCGCCTTCCGCTACAACCTGCGGGACGCCCTGCTGAAGCTGGGGCCGGCGGGCTACAAGTTCGAAAAGTACGTCTCCTCCGTCCTGAACGCCTACCAGTATGAGGCCGCAGTCCCCAAGAACGACTATCACGGCATCTGTGTCAATCATGAGGTCGACGTCGTGGCCAGCAAGGAGGACCGGACGGTGATGATCGAGGCCAAGTTCCGGAACAACTTCTCCGACAGCGTCAACCTGCGTGACACCATGGCCACCTGGGCCCGCTGGATCGACCTGAGCGATGGCGCCAAGGCCGGAAAGTGTCCGCGTTTCGACGAGCTGTGGATCGTGACCAACGGACGGTTCTCGGACCGCTCCCTGCAATACGGATTGTGCAAGGGCATCCACATGGTCGGCTGGAGCACCAAGGAATCCCTGTCCCGGCTGGTCGACCATGCCTCACTCTACCCCATCACCATCCTCGACGATCTCAAGCCCTGGGAAGTGAACCGCTTCTCTGACCGGAACATCATGCTCTGCCGGGAGATCGTCGGCCGCCGGCCCGATAACCTGGCCAACCGCCTGGGCCTGCCCAAAGAGCGGGTCAAGGAGATCATCGCCAACTGCCAAGCAGCGATACAGGAAAAACCCTGACCGGAAGAATCAGGAGGGCACCCTGACGCCCTCTTTCGATATGGTCGGTCCGGCGACCGTATTTGACGGCGCACGCACCGCTGCTATAGTTGAGTCGGCTCATTCCATAGGAGAAACGACGCGAAGGAGCAGGAAAATGATCGGAAGATCGACCTATTGTGCCATTGTCACCTGTTGTGTCCTATCCCTGGCGTGCTGCGCCGCTGCCGGTCCGGCAGCCGCCGCGCCGCCGAAAGTATCGGCGCCGACCGACGCCGAAGCCCGGCTGTCGGACAGGTTCATGGCCGCGACAGCGCTCCTCTACGCGCAGGAGTTCAACGGGACCATGCGCATGTACTGCACGGCGACGGCCTTCGAGCGCGACAAGAAAGTCTACCGCTTCGCGACGGCCGCCCACTGTGTGGCCGAGGACGACACCCTCCACAAGGAAGTGGAGCTCGAGGCCAAGACCTGGTACCTGACCTTCGACGAGGACGAGGCCAAGCGGTTCTATCGGGCCAAGATCGTCGCTGCCGGTTACCAGCATCGCGGTGACGACTTCGCGGTGGTCGAGGTGACACTGGACCGCTGGGTGCCCATCATACCGCTGGCCAAAAGCGACCCCCATACCGGAGAGGATGTCATCAACATTGCCTCTCCCGGCGGCCTGGGCAAACAGCTGTTCCGCGGGCACGTCAGCAAGGCCAAGCTGAGCCGGCCGGTCGTGGCCCGCAGCATCAACTGGAAGAACGCCACCCTGCTGCAGATGAACGCCGGCGGCGGCTCGTCGGGATCAGCCATCGTCAGCACCGGACAGAGGGGCATCGTGGCCTTCCTGGTCGGCTCGATCGGCGGCGGCGACTCGCTGAACACGGTCGCCATCCCTATCGGCAAGTTCAAGTCCTTCTGGGAGAGGTCCCGGACCGGTAAGTACAAGTGGTTCGACCCCAAGAAGGCCGAAGAGGGCGATTCCGCCGACCCTGAAGACGAGGATGATGAAGAGGACGCCGACGATGGCTTCGACCGGCTGGGAGACCCGACACCTTCCCCGAAATGACCTTCACGTCCTGACCGCATCTCGATGCGACCCCCGTGACGCCGGGGGTTTTTCATTTGTAAGACCGGGGGTTCCGTCATATACTCCGCGAATATGAGACTGCTGGTGATCGGCAAGCCTGATGTCGCGGAGAACGCCCGTTTCCGGGAAGAGGCCGCGGCGGCCTCTTGTGAGGTTCGGGTGGAACCCGTGACTTCGCTGGTCTTCGAGGCCACGACCCGCGGGACTGTCGTGCTGGTCGGCGATGATGAGCTGACCGGCTTTGACGCGCTCTACCTTCGCTCGTTCCACCCCTACATCTCCGAAGCCCTGACCGCCGCGGAATACGCCCGGAAACGGGGCTTGGTGGTGGTGGATCGGTATCTGGCCGAGGGTAACTACGTCCAGAGCAAGCTCTATGACGCTTGGCGGCTGGCCGAAGAAGGACTGAACGTCCCGACCGGATTCCAGGCGCTCAACGATACGGCGGTCCGACGCCGCTTGCCGGGTCTAAGCTGGCCCGCGGTGGTCAAGGGAGTACACGGATCGCAGGGGCGTCGGGTGCATCGTATCAGTGACGCTGCCGCAGCCGGACGGCTGGCGCGGGTGGCCGGCCCCGGATTCTATACCTATCAAGAGCTGCTGGACATCGACGAGGAATACCGCATATTGACCGTCGGCCACGGGCCCCTGGGGGCGATGCGCAAGACCGCACCGCCGGACGGCTTCCGCCATAACCTGTCCCAGGGAGCCTCGGGTGAGGCGGTCCGGCTGCCGGATGATATCCTCCGCGTCGCCGCAGATGCCTCAAGGATACTGCAGCGGGAATTCGCCGGTATCGACCTGGCCCTGGTCGACGGCGTGCCGGTAATCGTCGAGGTCAACCGGTCGCCGGGTTTCATCGGCTTCGAGCGGGTCACCGGTCACAATGTGGCCCGCAGTTTCCTCGACCATGTCTCCCGCCTGGTGGCCCAAGAGCGACACTTGACGCCGGGATGATCCTGCGATAAGTTTCGCGGCGCTGTCCCGGCCGCGAGACAGCCGACGGTCATATCACATCAGCGAAGGGAGTATGCAGTGGAAGCACCGCGCCTCATCATCACGTTCCTCCGGTCATCCGTCGGGGACAGGAATCTCACCGAACGTATCTGGCGGGACCTGATCCCACATACCCACGCCCTGCACTCCGGTCACCATCTGCCAATAAGCGAAGTCGGCCTCGACCGGCAGCAGGCGGCGGCAGCCATAGCCCTGGCCACCGGTACCCGGATCCGGGAAATCAGCACCCGTCGCCTCAACGAAATCACGCCGCGGTCCCATCTCACGATAGACGGCGACCGTCTGTCCGGACTCATCGAACGACGTTACGCCGCCGGTCCGACAAGCCCGGAATCCGACCGGGATACGCCGGAACTGGAGGATGTCGTCAACTGTCTGGAGCACGGTCTGCGCCGGATCCTCTGGGACACCGCCTGGAAAAAGGTGGAACAGGACCTGGATTCGACCCTGTGGACCAGCCTCTGGAGATCTTTTCGGACGGTCCTGACGCATTACCTGCGGGCCGCCCGGCGCGGCGACGCCTCAGCGGTCAGGAGCCTCGCCCCCCTGTTACGCCTCTTCGCCTGCGCTCCGGTCCTGGGAGAAGATGTCGCCGATCCCCGACCTTGGGTCATCCTGGTACGATGACCCGCCCCGCTTCATCAGCGGGGTTTTTCATGCAAAAAAGCACCTCAACGAGGTGCTTTACGGAATTCCCTGACGGAGAACCGCACCCGGACGCCATAGTGGTCGGACAGGTGTATCCTGACCCTCTTCCCCCCATGGCCGATGATCGTCACCGGCCGGTCGAAGAGGCGCTCCACGCAGACCGGGATGAGATCCGTGCCTCCGGTGACGTCCCGAAGCAGCACGTGGTCGATCAGGTGGCTGCGGTCGGAATCCCGCAGGGTATTACCCTCACAGGAGCTGCAGAACGGGGGATCGGCGGCGGCCGCGAAACTCTCGAAGCCCAGACGGGCTGACTCGTAGAACTGGCCGGGCAGGTGGTCATCTAGGTCGCGGCCGTCACTGGCCCCGAAGTTCATGTCGCCCAGGAAGAGCGCCGGACGTCCGCCGGCACGTCTCCGCAACCGCTCCGAAATCAGGTGCAGCTGTTCCCGCTGCTCATCATTCCAATCGTCGAACCTCGGATGGGTCGGCGAGACGTAACTCTTCGAGGAAAGATGTGAGCAGGCCACTTCGATCGGTTCGGCACCCGGACCGTCTATCTCGGCGATCAGGGCCACACGATTGGCCCCGCTCGAAGGCAGACGGATGATCTCCCGGTTCCGGAGCGGGTATCTCGACAGCAGGACGACGCCGTTACTGCCGCCGTAAAGACGGGATCGTCCCTGACCGAGGACACATGACTCCACGATCTCCCCGATCGATAGTCCGGCCGAAGCGATCATGCAGTTGAGACATCGACGTGCCGAGAAGTAGAGTCCGACGCCGCTGCCGCGGCATTCGGCCAGGGCACAGGTCGTGATCTCCTCATCCGGCAGTCCGCCACATTCCTCATGGACGCACTGCAGCATCGGCGCTATCTGTGACATGGTACAGCGGTCCTGCCCGGTCTCACCCTCACCGCGGGTATCGACGTACATCATCTGTTCCGCCGGAAGATCCAGGGCCGTCTGGATGGCCTGCAGGGCCTCGGGCGTCCAGACCTCCTGCAGACAGAGGACATCCGCATCCAGGTCGGCCAGGGCCTGGGCCACATGAGACGTCCGCGGCGTCGTCTGGGCGACGATGCCCGGAGCCAGCCCGACGTTATAGGTGACCGCGGAGAAATCATAGGGCTGATTGCCGCATTCCGAGGGCACGCGACGGACCGTATTGAGGTTTATGATGGTGCAGGCGGTCAGGAGAAACGAAGACAGGAGAAAGACGATTCGGTTCATTCCGCACTCCCGTGATTCTCTCGATTTCAATGAGCGGGTCCGTCCACCTTACGATATCGACCTTCAACACACAAGTCACCGGGGGTCGTATGGGTATTGAAATAAGCCCGCCGCTGCCGTAAAATCAACACCGCATCATGACGACCGATATGCTGCTGACCCCAATCCAACGCTGGGCTTACCGGAACCTGGCCAGGCCGGTCTTCTTCCGCTGTGACGCCGAGAGGGTCCATGAAGGGATCATCCGGTTCGGGCGGATCCTAGGAAGGCGGTCTGTCACCAGAAGGCTGGTCCGGTCACTTTATACCTTCTCCCACCCGGCCCTGAGGCAGAGACTGGCCGGTTTGGAATTCCCCAATCCCGTGGGGCTGGCGGCGGGATTCGACAAGAACGGGCTCCTCACCCGCCTGCTTCCCGAAGTCGGGTTCGGTTTTTCCGAGGCTGGCTCAGTCACCGGTGAGCCATGCTCCGGGAACGGCCGGCCCCGACTCTGGAGACTGCCGCAGAGCCGGGGTCTGGTCGTCTATTACGGACTGGTCAACGACGGCTGTGAGACGATAGCCGACCGCCTGGCGGACCGGCCGGAACGCCCCATCCCGCTCGGCGTCAGCGTCGCCAAGACCAACAGTCCGGATACGGTCGAGACCGAAGCTGGCATCGCCGACTACGCCAAGGCCTTCGCTGTCTGCGCTCCGGTGGCCGATTATCTCACGGTCAACATCAGCTGTCCCAACGCCTTCGGCGGCGAGCCGTTCGGGACGCCGGAGCGGCTGGACCGGCTACTCACCGCCCTGGACGGCATTCCGACCGAACGTCCGGTCTTCCTCAAGATGGCGGCCGACCTGCAGCCGAACGAAGCCGAAGAGCTGGCCCGGACCGCCTCCCGACATCGTGTCCACGGACTGATCATGTCGAACCTGACCAAACGGCGCGACCACCCGGCAATCGACCGACGGGAACTGGACCGGGTCGGACCGGGCGGATTGAGCGGTCCGCAACTGCACGCCCTCTCCAACCGCCTTATCGCCCATCTCTACCGGACATTCGGCGAACGCTTCGTGCTGGTCGGATGCGGCGGTATCTTCACCGCCGAGGAAGCCTATGAGAAGATCCGACTCGGCGCCTCGCTGGTCCAGCTGATCACCGGCATGATCTACGAGGGACCGCAACTCATCGGCGAGATCAATCGCGGACTGGTCCGGCTGCTGGAACACGACGGCTTCCGCGATATCAGCGAGGCCGTAGGTTCGGCCCACCGGCCGCGGATGGACGGCGCGGTCAGCGCACCCCCGACTTGACCGTCCACACATCAGACGATACACCTAGCTGACCTGACAGTTCCTTCATGACAGGAGTGACGGATGACCTCAGACCCCAAGGCGAGGCTGCGCGCCGCGATCGGCCGCCTGCCTCTTGATGACGCGATGGCCGAGCTGTTCGAAAAAGGGGTGGAGAACATGAGCCCTGACAACGCGGTGATCGCCGCCGGTCACATCGAAGCCTGTATCAGACATTTTCCCCGCGTGCTGCGGCTCATCGAGAAGGCCCGGGACCGCTGGCTGAAGAGGCGGCGGCGCCCCTGAGCGGCCCGATCCGGATTTCCGACCCGGTAATCCGGATCTTTTTATAAAAAAACCGGCAAAAGCCGGTCCGGACCGACCCCGAATCTCCCTGAGCGCGCTAATTCACCTTGTGGACCACATCCTTGCGTTCGATGATGATGGACCACCCCTGCCGCCGGGCATGACGATAAAGCCTGAGGTTGGGATTGAAGCAGATCGGCCGGTCGACCATCTTCAGGAACGGTATGTCGCTTTCCGTATCCCCCACACCGATCGAGCCCCTAAGGGTGAGGTCGTTCCGCTCCACGGCCCGCTGCAGTATCTTGGCCTTGTCCTGGACCAGTTCCAGATAGGCCGTCTTACCGGAAAGGTGGCCACCGTCGTCCACTTCGTATATCCGGCCGTAGATCTTGGTGAATCCCAACTGGGAACAGAAGACGTCCAGGACCGCTTTGGGAGAGTTGGAGATGGCCAGCAGGAAATAGCCCCG
The DNA here is from genome assembly GCA_001303185.1 of Parcubacteria bacterium SG8_24. Lineage (GTDB taxonomy): Bacteria > Patescibacteriota > Patescibacteriia > SG8-24 > SG8-24 > SG8-24. The sequence continues at coordinate 1,812 of LJNP01000004.1, read as the reverse complement.
CCTCTTCAGATCCTTCACCAGATCCCGGGTATAACGATAGACACGGTTCTTGTGGAAGGAGACCACCTGAGCGGCGACCCGCTCGAACTCCTCGGACGAGATGCCCTTGATGTGGCTCTCGAAGGCCTTGATCACCGCCCCGATATAGTCCTCGTACGAACCTTCGCGGTCCAACCATCGCTGGTAGGCCGCCGCATAGACCCTCTTGACCCTCTCGGGCAGGACCCCCTCCTGCACCAATCCCTCAGTCAACTCTATGAGAAGACTGGACCGGAAGATCGTCCCGTCTATGTCGAAGATGGCCACTTTCCTCTTTTTCCTGGAAGGCATATTCAAGCTCTTTCATTTACCTTACATTATCCCCGCCGGAGAGGGGAAGTCCGGTAGGTCGAGGGTCCGTTGACTTAAGGACCGCCGGCTGCTGGAATTGTGAGAGGTACGATGACATTTGCCCTTTTCTCGGAGGTCCTGAAATGGGAAACAAGAGGGGGCGAAGACTCGCCAAAGAGACGGATCGCCGTCGGGCAGCGCACGCCATAGCGCTCGCCGTCGGACGACCGGTCCGTCGGGTCGTGCTTATCTCACGAGCGACCCCCTTCCCCCGTCCGGCCTGGATGAGCGTCGAGGTTTATCGGCGCACGGTCCGCGACGGTCTGCGCGACAGCCTGCGAGACAGCTCCTGGGCCGACCTGTGGTTCAACTTCGAGGGCCGGCCGGAACACGAGCTGCGTATCGCTTTCACCCGCAGCATCCAGGATATCCTCGGGATCAGCATTGGGGATGAAAAAGAGAGGATCCGCCGCCTGGCACCGATCATCCAGCTCCTGGAGCATGCCATCCCCCTCGGCGAGAAGGCCGACGAACCCGGTGTCTGGCTGGTACTCGTGGCCTGAGACCTGAAGGTGCCTGCGGGCACCTTTTTTCTTCTGGTCTCGGCCGGGTGAGACGCCCGAAACCGCAGCGGCCCCGACAGCAGCGGGAGACGACTCTTGACACCGCTCCTGACTCCCGTAGAATGACTGAGGCTCTTTCAATGGAGGTACAGCTTGGCGAGAAGGAAACTTTGGGGTGTGGTGCTCGACTGCGACGGCACGCTCTTCCGCAGGGAGATCCGCTCATTGATCTCGGTGTTCGACCGCCTGACCCTACCACCGAAAGCCAAACGGGAGACCGACCGGCTCCGTCAGTACTATCTGCCTCTGGCCATGGAAGGTCGCCTCACCCCTGAGGAGACCCTGGAATGGCTGCGTCTGACGCTCGAAATCTACGTGCGTCACCGCGTCACCATGAAGCATGTGCATGAAGCGATGCGGACGGTGCGGTTCCGACCGGGCGTCAGGAAATGCCTGCGCCTGCTCAAGAAGGCCAACATCCCGGTCGCCATCATCTCCTACGGCGTGGAGCCGCTCATCCGCGAAGCCGTGGCACTCAACGGAGCTGCCGACCTGGTGCAGGAGATCTATGCCGCCCAGGTCAGCCTTAACCGCCGCGGACGCTTCATGGCGCACCATCCGGATTCCTACGTCATACCGGAAAACAAGGGCCTGTGGTCCCGCCGCTTCGCCGAACGGTACGGTATCGGACATTCCCGCCTGCTGGCTGTCGGAGATTCGGCCGGAGACAGGAAGCTCGGGACCCTCCGACGGAACCGCCTGGGGATCGCCGAGAACGCCCGGGAGGCGGACCGGATCAGGCGATACATGGGCCGGGTCGTGGTGACCGACGACTTCTCGCCGGTGATCGACTGGATCAGGGAAAAAACGGACCTCATCTGACGATGAGGTATTTTTATCTTCAATATGTCGGGGGCGG
>LJNP01000042.1 GCA_001303185.1 Parcubacteria bacterium SG8_24 | reverse complement strand
GGACTGGACCGGATCGACCGCCTGGGGCTCGAGACGATCATCCATAAATTCGGGGGCGGGCCGGTGGGTCTGCAGACCCTGGCCGCCGCCATGTCCGAAGAGACCGAGACGCTGGAACTGGTCCACGAACCGTTCCTGCTGAAACAGGGACTGATCAGCCGCACGCCCCGGGGGCGGGTCGTGACGGCCCGCGCCTATACGCACCTGAACCTCCCTCAACCCGCTGTCTAATATGTCATTCGCCGTCTCGCTTTCAGCGCTGCTGATCCCCTATGCCCTGGCCATCGTTTTTTTCATGATCTTCGCGGCCTTCAATATCCACCACCTGATGCGATATGGGGCGACGACCCGCGTCAGCTACATCATCACTTTCATCTTCCTGAGCGGTTCCGTCCTACTCCTGTTCATCAGCTGGCAGATGTTGGGTGGCGTGGACTGGTCCCAGCAGATGACCTTCGGGACGCCCTTCTCCGACGGCTCGATACCGCAACTGTGATATGCATATCGACGAGATCATCAAGAGAAAGGATGATGAGGAGATAATCTTCTTCCTGAGGCGGGACGTCATCATCTTCATCGGCGCGGTGCTGCTCATCCTGGTACTGGCCCTGGTCCCCTTGTTGGCCCGGTTCATCATCAACGCTGCCCTGCCCCATATCCTGACCGACGCGACTTGGCGACCGGCGATACTGCTTCTGGCGAGCGCCTACTATCTGCTGATCTGGCTGTTCTTCTTCACCCAATTCGTGGATTACTATCTCGATGCCTGGATCATCACCGACGACCGCGTCGTGAGCGTCGAGCAGCACGGCCTGTTCTCCCGGACGGTCTCCGAACTCGATCTGGCCAAAGTCCAGGACGTCACCTCGGAGATCCACGGCGTCATACCCTACATCTTCAATTTCGGCAACGTCTACGTGCAAACCGCCGGCGAGAAGGAACGGTTTGTCTTCGAACAGGTGCCGAAGCCGCACGAGGTCCGCAAGCATATCCTGGAACTGGTGGAGAAGGACCGCCGAAAGCAGGGTGAGACGCTGGGTAGCACGCTCTGAAACCGGGCTGCCGGAACCTGCCGGATAATAAAAAACCCCGCCACTGCGCGGGGTTTTCGGGTAGGCCGGAGTCACTCCGGAACGCGATGACAATCGCGACATCTGGCCTCATAAGACTCATCGCCGCCTACCAGTACCCTCTCGGTGCTGGCGACGAGCCGCTGGCTCCGGGTGGCCTCGTTGCCGCAGCGCATGCACACCGCATTGAGCTTGCGGACATGATCCGCCACGGCCATCAGCATGGCTACTGTCTCGAATGGCTGACCGCGGAAGTCGGTATCGAGGCCGGCCACGATGACGCTGATGCCCCGACGGACCAGACCCTCCACGACCGCCAATAATCCGGGACCGAAGAAGTGAGCTTCGTCGATCGCCGCTAGGTGACAATCGGGGTCGACCTGTGCCGGGATATCCTCGGCCGCGTCGACGACCGTAGCCGGAAACGACGTCTGGTTGCGCGATTCGATGGAATCGTCCGTCCGTTGGTCCTTGGCCGGTTTGAAGCAGGCGACCTGCCGTCGGGCGATGACTTCCCTCCTGACCAGACGGATCAGCTCTTCGCTCTTACCGGACGACATGCAACCTACGATCACCTTGAGGCTACCGTGACCCATGACTCTCCTCCTTGAAGGTGCGCCCCGGCATTATAGGCCATGAATCCGATTTGTCGAGATGTGGACAAAATGGAGAAGAAAATCGGATCGACCGAAGGCTGCCGACAGAAAAGCGCCGCAATCGGCGCTTTCGTCATTACGGGATCGGCCAGGATCTAAAGTCCCCACCGATGGCTATCCCAAGCTTGGCGGGCCGCGGCGGCCGCGTCACGGAAGAGCTGATCCTGGCTCTCGGCGCCGAAGACGACGACGAGCAGTGGCTTGTTGCGCCCGTCCATCATCTTGACCACCAGGTTCCATTTCGACTCGTGCAGGTAGCCGGTCTTGCCGCCGAGGACGAAGAGGCCATTGTCGGGGTCGGTCAGCAGGTCATTGGTGTTGGTGATACGGTGGGCCGTGCCGCCGATGTCGAGGTCACGCTGGGCGGTGGAGGTCATCCTCCGGATGGTGGCCGATTCGAAAGCCTCTAGGGCGAGGGCCGCAGCCTCCCGGGCCGTCGACGTGTTAGTGACGTCGAGTCCGGTCGGATCGGTGAAGACAGTGTTCCGCAAACCGAAAAAGTCCGCCTTGCGGTTCATCTCGGTGACGAAAGAAACGATGTCCGGTCCGCTCTCTCGGGCCACGGCATGAGCCGCGTTGTTGGCCGAACCGACGAGCGTGGCGTACATCAGGTCCTCGAAGGAAAGCTGGCTGCCCGTGAGTACACGCAGCCGGGCCCCGCCGACCTCATCGTCGGCGGTGAGACGGCAGGGGCGCGAGGGGGGAATGCTGCGGTCCAGCGCCACGAGTGAGGTCATCAGCTTGGTGACCGAGGCCAGGGGATGGGGCGCGTCGACGTTGTGACTGATCAGAACGCGCCGGGTCGGGACGTCGATGACCAGGACCGAGGAAGCGCTGACCGACGCCGGATCGAAGACGACCCCGGGCTGCGGCGTGGGGTACAGTTCGGCTGACCGCTCCTCGAGGGCACGCGGCGAAGAGGCGACCGCAGTCACCTCCCGGGTCGGGGCGTACCAGGCGAGCAGTGCCGGATATTCGCGGTATCCGTACTGCCGGGCCCAGTCCTGCAGATCGGAGATACCGGTGGTCTCCCGGGCCGGCACCGCCCTCCAGTCGGCCGGACGGAAGAACTGCTGCAAGTCGCCGCGCTTGGCGTATATCTCGGCCAGACGCTCACGGGCTTCGGTGGAATCCATGACGGTCTCAGCCCGTACCGCGCCGGACCAAGCTGAAAAGACCGCGGCGGCCATCAGCACGTACGCGATCAGTCTTATCTGTAAGGAATGGCGTGTCAGCAGGTATCCCATGACCGCTAATATATCCTCTTCAGCTCCACTCCGGTGTAATAATGCTTCAGTATCTGGTCCCAGGTAGCGCCGTCTGCCGCCCGCCCCACCGCATCCGAAGCGGCCATGCCGACACCATGTCCCCAAAGCGTCTTGCCCTGATCGTAAGGTGTCGGCACGGACACTAGCCAGGGGTGAGGCGTACTGCTCCAGACCTCGGTCCAGGCCCTGGTCCGCCCGTCGGAACGCGAAAAGTAGGGCGTGACCACGATATCGCCGTTGTATGTTACCACGGTGCCGCGGGTATCCTCCACCGCCTTGACGACATTAGGCCGGATCAGTTCGGAGACATACCCCTTGTACACCTGGTCGTTACCGGTGGTATCCAGGTCGAAGAACTCGTTCTTATGCTTGCCGCCGATGGAGACGACGAACAGCGCGTAGGTCCGGGCGGCGGTCACCAGTGCCTTCTGGAATTCCGGCGGCGAAGCGTTGGTGGTCTCGGCCAGGCCGCGCAGGTAATCCTCCATCGGCAGTTCCTCCACGACCCACAGCCGTCCCGTGTTCGAAGTATAGAAGATCTCGATCTTGCCGCGGAAACGGTTGAAGTTATACGAGGAGTCCCAGGCGGCCCGCCGTTCGTAACTGGTAATCTCAAAGACCGTCGATCCGTCCAGCGGCTCGAAATACAGGTACTTGGTCATCTGCCGCTGGAAGGTGCCGTTGCGGACCGTGTAGGTACGGGAAGCCAGATCGAAGGTCACGCCGGTCACACCGGACAGGGTCGTGACCGTATTGTCGGCGCTGTCCATCAAACGGTACGGTCCGGTGGCCGTCAGCGTGACCTGTCGGCTGATGTCATCCGGGCTGAAGAGGCCGATCCGGATATTCGGGCCACGCGGTCCGGAACGGCTGAATTCCTCGTCATAGGAGGAAGGTACCTGAGCCGGCACCTGACCCCTCATGACCTCGACCGGCAACTCCACCATACCTCCCTCGATGAACTGCTGGCCGGCCGTCAGTATGAAACGCGGGGTATAGCTGCCCGGATAGGCGGGAGCCCGTAACTTCACGGTGAAGAAGGCCAGTTGTCCCGGCAGGATCTCTTCAGTCGGCAGTCCGGTCACGGTCTCCTCCGTCCAGGAGGGGTGGCGGAAGGAATACGAATTGCCGGCCAGGGCGCGCAGGGTCACCGGTTCGCCGCCGCTGCGGCGCCAGACGGCATCACCGACGTTCTTGAATCCCACCCGGAAAGTCTGCTCGGTGTTCGCGTCCAACCTCATCTGCCGGTCGCTGACGATCATCTTGAGGGCATGAAAGCCCTGGGCCGCGGTCGGGACCGTATCCGATACCGACGGAGTCGATGGGACGGGCACCGTCTGGCGGGCCGGAGTCAGGATGACCGACGGTGAACCGACCTCGATCTCCACGGCGAACTCGCCGCCCGGCATCCAGAGCAGATCCTCCGCCGCCACATGAAAGGTCTCGAGGTAAGTACCGGCGGCGGCCGGTGCCCGCAGGGTAAAAGAGAACCAGCCGATGGAGCCTGGGGTTACGGAATCCTGCCTGACCCGCACCGGCTGGACCGACGACTGCCAGGACGGGTCGGCGAAAAGGCTCTTCCGGTACTTCGGTCCATGAGTATAGACGGAGATGTAATTCGGGCCGTCCCGATGCCATGTCCTGGTCCCCGTGTTCTTGAAGCCTATGGTGAAGACAGCCGCCTGCCCCGGCTCGAGCGTGATCCGATGACCTGACCTGATCATCTCAGAGGCGCTGAAGGCGGCCCCTTCGGCCGATGTCGCGCCCAGCAGGGCCACGACCGTCAGGACGACAACAAAAAGACCCGCCACTCTCTTCCGGGTCCTCCCGACCAGCGCACCGCAATCCTTGAGGAAGGCGGTACCGCTGCCTATACGGCTCATTTTGCGAACTGGATCAGGATACATGGGTTCGGTTTACTTTTGGTGTTTCCTACTCTAATTGTATCAATCGGGGACCTTGGGGTCAAAACGCCCGAACGTCCGGCTCATGCTATAATTCCGCTGCATCGATATGCCTCAAGACAGCTCACGCACCCGGGCCATCGCCGGGAATACCGCCGTCCAGGTAGCGGGCAAATTCGTCGGCACGCTCCTGGGCATCCTGACCGTCGGCGTGATGACGCGCCATCTCGGACAGTCCGGATACGGCCAGTTCACCACGGTCATGTCCTTTTTGCAGTTCTTCGGTATCCTGGTCGACTTCGGACTGACGCTGACCATGGTGAAGATGGTCTCGCTGCCCGACACCGACGAGTCGGAAGTGGCCTCCAACATCTTCACGCTCCGCCTCCTATCAGGTGCCGTGTTCTTCGGTGTCGCCCCGGCCGTGGCCCTGTTCCTGCCCTATCCGACCGTGGTGAAGGCCGGCATCGCCCTCGGCGCGCTCTCCTTCCTCGGCATCACCCTCTCGAGCGTCCTGGTCGGCATCTTCCAGAAACACCTGGCCATGCACCGGGCGGCGATCGCCGAAGTCGCCGGTCGGACCGTCCTCCTGCTGGGAGCCTTCCTGGCGGCGCGGGCTGGTGCCGGTCTGTTGTCCTTCATCGGCGTGCTGGTCGCGGCCAATCTGATCCAATTCCTGCTGGTCTTCCTGTTCACCAGGTCGTTTACCCGGGTCGGGCTGGCCTTCGACACCGGCCTGTGGAAGCGCATCATCCGGGAGAGCTGGCCCATCGGCCTGGCTATCGCCTTCAATCTCGTCTATCTCAAGGGAGACATCATCATCCTCTCCCTGAGCCGTCCGGAAGCGGAGGTCGGGCTATACGGAGCCGCCTATAAGATACTGGATGTGGTGACAGTGATTCCCATGGTCTTCATGGGACTGGTCCTGCCGCTGATCACCGCTTCCTGGTCATCCGGAAACCGACGCGAGTACGGCCGGAGGCTCGGCCGGGCCTTCAGCTTCCTGTCGCTGCTGGCCCTCCCCCTGGTGTTCGGTACCCTCGCGGTATCGCGCGACCTGATGGCGCTGATCGCCGGGGAGTCCTTCGCCTCCTCCGGCACCTACCTGTCCATACTGATGCTCGGCGCGGCCATGGTCTTCTGGGGTGCCCTGTTCGGCCACGCCATCGTGGCTCAAGGACTACAGAGGAAGGTCATCCCCGCCTATGCCGCTGATGCCATCATATCGATACTGCTCTATATACTGCTGATCCCGCGGTTCGGTGCCGTGGCCGCCGCCTGGGTCACCGTGTTCTCGGAGGCGTTCATCGCCTGCTTCGCGGCCGCCATGGTGATCCGCACCTCGCGTCAGAGGCCTTCCCTCGACATATTCTCCAGATCCCTCCTGGCCAGCCTCGGCATGTTCGCCGTAGTGCTCTGGGCAGGACCCTGGCACGTCCTGATCCGGATAATGCTGGGTATCGCCTCGTACGGCGGCCTGCTGTTCCTGTTCCGCGGACTGACCCGGGACATGCTCCAGGACATCCTGCGGCGACCCCGCACCCCCTGAGACATGTTAGACCTGACCTACATCATACTTTTCATCTCCACGGCGCTCGCCTTTCTCTTGCTCTGCCTGATGAACCGGGCATTGGGCCTGGCCGTACTCTGCGCCCTGCTGCCGACCTATCTGCTGCGTCTCACCGTGCCGCTGCCCGGTACGGCAGGTTTCGTCCTCCCCACGACGCTTCTGGAAGTGCTGTTCCTCGAACTTTTCGTCTTCTGGTTCTTCACCCGACGGCGGTCCCGCCTCGAGAAACGTCTGCTCGGTCCCTGGATCTATCCGGCTACCCTGCTGCTGGTCGGCGCGACGATCGGCACCCTGATGGCGCCGGACATCCTGCCGGCGGCCGGCCTCTATCGGGCCTATTTCGTCGAACCGTTCCTCTTCTTCCTGGTATTCACGGATATCGTGCGAGGGAGGTCCGAACGGCGCCTGGTGCTCGGCGCCCTGGGGGCGACCGTGGCGGTGATCGGGGTGACGGCGATCTTCCAGAAACTGACCGGGTTCGGCATCCCCAACCCGCTCTGGCAGGCGGAAGAGACGCGGCGTGTGACCGGCTTCTTCGGCTTCCCTAACGCGCTCGGTCTGTTCAGCGCTCCGGTCACCGTGCTCATGGTCGGTTGGTCAGTGGCCCTGATCAGGTCAGAATCCCTCCTCCAGAGAACGCTGTCCCTCCTGCCGGCCCTGGCCGCCGCCTTGGGAATACTGGCCATCCTGTTCGCCGTGTCCGAAGGTGCAGCGGTCGGTCTGGCGGCCGGCCTGGCGCTGCTCGGCCTGCTGATGAGACCGACTAGACTGCTGACCGCCCTGCTACTGATTGCCGCCTCGGCCACGATCATCTTCCATCAGCCGACCCAGGATTACGTCTCCCTGATGTTCAGCCTGCGCGACGAATCGGGAGGGGTGCGCCGCATCGTCTGGGACGAATCGGTCGATATGCTGGCTGACCGGCCGATCTTCGGGGCCGGAATGTCCGCCTACCGCTCGACCTTGCCGCCTTATCATGAGGCCAGACATATCGAGATCTTCATGTACCCCCATAACTTCGGACTCAATTTCTGGAGCGAGACCGGCCTCATCGGACTCCTGGGGTTCATCTGGTTGGCGATCCTGTTCCTCCTGACCAACTCCCGCATCCGCAGCTCCTTCCCTGACGAATGGCTGCCGACGGCCCTGATCGCCGCCATGATCGCCATCCTGGTCCACGGCATCGTCGATGTCCCCTATCTGAAGAACGATTTGGCGTTCCAGTTCTGGATACTGTTGGGTCTGACGGAAAGCATGCGGCGGCAATTTCTCGTACTGCAGGAAGAAGATGGGGACTGAGGCGGAATCAGGCCGGCCCGGAGCGGCATCTTTACCGGCCCGGCCTCCTGTGTTATTTTAGGGCGGTCGTAAACGAGGAGAGGTGCCTGAGCGGTCGAAAGGGACGGTCTCGAAAACCGTTGGGCCCGTCAGGGTCCCGTGGGTTCGAATCCCACCCTCTCCGCCATCATCGCAGGAATCCACCGATAGGTGGATTTTTGCGGTAACAGGACAAAAAAGGGGGTGGGTCGGAGGCAAGACGTTTTCGGAACCGTAGCCTAAGGTTCCCCTATCGGTCATGTCTGATATAATGTATTGGAGTTAATGGACCTCATAATATGCGGAAAATACTGATTCCCCTCATATCCTTATCGCTCATCCTGTCCGGCGCCGGCTGTCTCGGCGGCGGCGGCGTGCAGATCAAGCCGGTCAAGCTGGAGTACTGGCGGATCGATGACGGAGAGGAGGCCTTCGCCGAGGTGTTCGAGGCCTATACCAAACTCCATCCCAACATCGAGATAACCTATCGGATGTTCCGGGCTGAAGAATACGAGGAGAAGCTGCTGGAGGCCCTGGCCGAGGACCGCGGACCGGACCTGTTCAGCATCCCCAACGTCTGGGTGGCGAGCTGGCGGAACAAGCTGCAGCCCATGCCCGAAGAGACGGCGATACCGACCCAGATGGTCAACGAAAAGAAACAGATCGTCACGGTGATGCAGAAGAGCAAGACGCTGTCCAAACGGGAACTGCAGGACAATTTCGCCGAGGCGGTCGTCGATGACGTGCTCCTGATGAGCATCCCGGCCTCGCGTGATGAGCGGCCGGAAGAGAAGATCTGGGGGCTGCCGCTGTCACTCGATACGCTGGGCATGTTCTACAACAAGGAGCTGCTGCGTAAGGCCGACATCGAGGAGCCGCCGTCCACTTGGCAGGAATTCCAGGAATACGCCAAGGTGCTGACGGTGAAAGACGAGGCGGGGACGATCGTCCAGTCGGGCGGAGCCATCGGCCTGGCCAGCAACATCCGGTACCGTACGGAGCTCATCACGGCGATCATGATGCAGAATGGTGCGGAGATGACCGACAGCAACGGCTTCGCCGCCTTCCATAAGTTCACCCTGGAATCGCAGGGCCGGGCCTATCCGCCGGGAGTCGAGGCGCTCATCTTCTACCAGAGTTTCGCCCTGGATCACGCGCCCAACTACTCATGGGACGATTACCTGCCGGCCTCTCTCGACGCCTTCGTGGCCGGCAAAACCGCCTTCTACTTCGGTTTCCCGGGTGACGCCGTCAAGATAGTCGAGCGGGCGCCGCGACTCGACTTCGGCATGGCCGGCCTGCCGCAGGTCAGTCCGACCAAGAAGAGGAACGTGACCCTCTATCCGGTCGAGGTGGTCTCGAAGAAGACGGCCTATCCGGCTGAGGCCTGGGACCTCATCCTGTTCCTGGCGCGCGAGGATAACGTCGTGTCTTTCCTGAACAACACCAAACGGCCCACCGCCCTGCGCTCCCTGATCAATGACCAGATCGCCGACCCGGACGTCAAACCGTTCGTGGAGCAGCTGCTCACCGCCGAATCCTGGTATCACGGTTCCGACTGGCAGAAGGTCGACGAGGCCTTCGGTATCATGCTGGAGACCTATCCGACGGAACGCAAGCCCGATTACGGCTGGATCCTCACCGCCGCGGCCGGCGTGGTCAATAGCACGGTCAGATAGCCTGATGATGCGGCGGATGCCCTCGCTTAGCCGACTTCAAAGGTAATCCCAAATCGAATATAATTGCGTCATATGCGCATACGTTCAGCGGTCATCCCGGTAGCGGGCATGGGTACCAGATTCCTTCCCGCCACCAAGGCACAACCCAAAGAGATGCTCACGCTGGTCGACAAGCCGGTCATCCAGTACATCGTGGAGGAGGCGGTCGCCGCGGGAATCGAACAGATAATCTTCGTCACCAGTCAGACCAAGCGGGCCATCGAGGACCATTTCGACCGGAACTTCGAACTGGAGTTCCGGTTGCGGCAGAAACGCAAATATGAGGCGCTGCAGGAGGTGACGAAACTCTCCGACCTGGCCTCCTTCGTCTATATCCGCCAGAAGGACCCGAAAGGTGACGGGCACGCCATCATGCTGGCCAAGGACCTGGTCGGCAAGGAGCCTTGTGCCGTCTTCTACGGCGATGACGTGGTCGATTCCAAGGTCCCCTGCATCGCCCAGCTCATGAGGCTATACCACAAGTACCAGGATCCGGTGATCGCCGTGGAGCGGGTGCCCAAGAAGGACATCTCCAAGTACGGGGTGATCAAGGGCGTCAAGACCGAAAAACGGACCTATGAGATAATGGACCTGGTGGAGAAGCCGTCTCCGGCCAAGGCCCCGTCGAACCTGGCGATCATCGGCCGCTACATCATCACGCCGGAGGTCTTCTCGGCGCTGGAACGGGCCGAGCCTTCACCTGACGGGGAGATCCGGCTGATTGACGCCTTCCGGGCGCTCAAGGGTCAACGCTCGATCTACGCCTGCGAATTCGAGGGGAACCGCTACGACTGCGGCAGCAAACTGGGCTTCCTGGCCGCCTCGGTCGATTTCGGACTCAAACACAAGGAGGTCAACCGGAACCGGGAGTTCAGCAGGTTCCTCAAATCGAAAAGATGACTGTTTGATCCACGACTATGACAGAGAACGGACAAGCGAGATTTCACGAAGCGTCGCGGACCCGACGACGGAACACGGGACTCTTGCTGCTCCTGACGGTCGTCGTCACCGTCACCTTGGCCGGTTTCGGCTGCAAAACGGTCAGCAAGGAGGTGGTCGAGCGCTCCAAACCGATCTCCCTGAAATACTGGCGGGTCTTCGACGGCGACGACACATTCTCCGACATCATCCTGGCCTATAACGCGCTGCACCCGAACATCACCATCCAGTACCGCAAGCTGCTCTTCGAGGAATACGAACGGGAGCTGCTCAACGCCATCGCCGAAGATCGCGGTCCGGATATCTTCAGCCTCCATCACACCAAACTGCCGGAGTGGCAGGAACGCCTGCTGCCGGTAGCGCCGGTCCTCTCCGTGCCTTTCCGCGAGATCCAGGGGACGAT
>LJNP01000041.1 GCA_001303185.1 Parcubacteria bacterium SG8_24 | reverse complement strand
CCATCATCTTGACGCTCTCGAAAGGCAGCGCGCCGGGTACCAGCTGGGCGCTCCCGTCGGCGCCCAGGATGATCGTACCGGGCGTACCCTGTACGCCGGCAGCCGTGCCGCCGGACAGGTCACCCGATACCTTGGAACCGTATTTCTCGCTGCTCAGGCAGGACCGGAACTGGCTCATGTTGAGACCCAATTCCGCAGCCAGTTCCTCATAATAATCCTCGCCCAGACTGGACTGGTTCTCATACAACTCGTCCGCGTACTCCCAGAACTTCCCCTGCTCCCCGGCACACTCGGAGGCCAGGGCGGCCGGACGGGCCTCGGCATGGAAGCCGAGGGGGTAATGACGGTAGACCCAGCGCACCTGACCCTCGAACTCGTCCATGATCTGTTTCATCGTGGGGTGGAAGCGGCTGCAGAACGGACATTCGAAATCCGAATACTCGATTAGGGTGACCGAAGCGTCAGCGGCACCGCGCACATGGTCTGCCTCGGAGACCGGAGTTATCTCACCGACCGACGGCTCGTCCGGAGCGGGGGCGGTCGGAGTGGGCGCAATCGGCTGTTCGGCCGCCATCGCCTTATCCGATGCGCCCGGTCCGGCCGCGAAACATGAATCGCAACGCAGGACGACCGCCAGGAGAATGAAGAAGCCCACGGTGCAGAGCACCATGACCCCGCCCACCAGGCCGATGGCAAAGCTGGCCTTGGGAGACAGGGATATGTTGGAACCCGTAGAACTCATATGACGTTTAGCGCTTACTGTTTGGATAAGCCTAGACATAATGCCACTAATCTGCCGTTTTGTACAGGTCGGGAATGAAATACCCGCCGGTGGGCGGGTGAAGACATCGGTCACGGCAGGGCCGTCAGGAGATTCAGGCGGAGACCGGCGGCCAAAGCCGCCGTGCCGAACTCCCCGGTCCGGGTGACGTTATGTCCGTACTGCAAGTACGGACCGACATAGAGGTGCTCGCCGAAGGCTCCGAAGACCCGATTCCCGGCCTGCACCGTGACGGCGCAGTCGCCCCGGATGGAGGCGGCGCCGCGGGGCGCTCCCAGGGTCCGTACGTCGCATTCCGACAGTAACGCGGGGTGCCGGACATCCAGCTTCAGACCGACCTGCCACTTGGTATGGCCGATCTGCGAAGCCATGACTTCGGTCTCCTTGGTCAGGACGTGCGGTGAGGCCCGGGTCGTCAGATAATACATCCCCAGGAGACGGAGCCGGTAGCGCCCGGCCGCCAGATAGGGAATGACGTCCCTCCAGAACTCGGCGTCCACTACCCAGGCGTTCAGGTCGATTCCGGTACCGTAGGTGCCGTCGCTGAAATTATGCGACGAATGATGATAGAGACCCAAACGGACGTTCCGCCAGACCGGCATCAGCACGTAAGCCTCGAGGCCGGTGGTGCTGACCCGATAGCCCTGTTCATCCTGACCCTTGGTAGGCACGGTGGTATAGGGTTCGAACTCGCCTTCGAGATACTTGCCGCAGATCTTCAGGCGACCGCGGATCTCGCTCTGGAGGCGCAGCAGCTCCTTGCCGCGTACCGGCGCATCGGAATCGTCCGAGACGACCGTCGCCGGCACGAAGCCGTAGACGTTGGTGTCCATGACGATATCCACGTCCGACCAGAAATCGCCTCGCGGTCCGTCCGACGGGAACCACTCCCCGCCTTCCGCCGCCCAGAGCGGCGATACCTGCAAGACGACCGCCAGACAGGCGGCGCCCGCTGTCCATGTACGGATTCGGCTCATTATCCACCTCTTCTCAGGTTGAAAGAACCAAGACGTATAACGAACCTTGCTCGATGAAGACGCTAATGTCAACGGCGGCGGTCAGGCCCAAGAGGCCGGGACGACACCGCGACGGTAGAGATACTTATAGAACTCGACGGCGAAGAAGACCGTACTGGTGACCGCCGTGATCACGACCCAGTCGGTCAGACCGAGCGGCAGGGTGCGGAACGTCGTCTGTAGGAAGGGCAGGTAGAGCACGGCCAGCTGCAGCAGCAGCGAGGCCACGACGGACGCCAGGACGTACAGGTTGGAGGTCAGTCCGAGCCTGAAGATCGAGGTGCGCGTGGAGCGCATGTTGAAGACATTCCAGAGCTGGAACACGGCCATGGTGGTGAAGGCGATGGTCCGCGCGTAGGCCGCGTCGCCGGTCCGCAGGGCCCAGACGAAAAGGGACAGCGTACCGACACACATGAACACCGACACCAGGGCCGTCAGTATGAGGACGTTCTTGGAGATGATCGGGGTGTCGGGACGGCGCGGCGGTTCGTCCAGGATCTCCCCGTGCTCGCGCTCGGTGGCCAGGGCGATATCCGGAAAACCGTCGGTGACCAGATTCAACCACAGGATCTGTGCCGGCAGCAAGGGTAGCGGCAAACCCATCAGGATACTGGCCAGCACGGTCGTCACCTCACCCATGTTGGTCATGAACAGATAGGCCACGGTCTGCTTGATGTTCCGGAAGACTATCCGGCCCTCCTCGATGGCATTGACGATGGATATGAAATTATCGTCGGCCAGGACCATGTCCGACACCTCCTTGGACACGTCAGTACCGATGATGCCCATGGAGATGCCGATCGAGGCCTTCTTCAGGGCCGGGGCGTCGTTGACCCCGTCGCCGGTCATGGCCACGGTCCGACCCTGCTTCTGGAACTCGCCGACGATACGGAGCTTGGTCTCCGGCGAGACCCGGGCGAAAATCGCGGCCCTACTCAGCATGTCCCGGAAGGAGGTGTCGTCAGCTTCGACCACTTCGACCTCGGTGAAGACCTGGCCCGCCGCGTCTTCACCGTCGAACAGGCCGACCTCCTTGCCGATGGCCACTGCCGTACCCAACTGGTCCCCGGTGAGCATGATTACCCGGACACCGGCACTGCGGCACCTGGCGATGGCCTTGTCCACGCCGCGCCGCGGCGGATCGATCATCCCGACTAGGCCGAGCATGGTCAGGTCCGACACGTCACTGTCCGAGATGCCGGTGACCTCGTCCGGTAACCGACGGAAGGCTGCTCCCAGGACACGCCGGGCCCGGTCGGCCATAGCGTCGTTCTGCGCGTCGAAATGTCCCAAATTTTCCCGATCCGCTACAGTACTGCCCCGGTCCGTCAGAAGGGCGGTCGCCCGCTCTTTGAGTACCTCATAGGCCCCGACGACGAACAGCTCCCGGACCTTCCCGCCGTCGTCATCGATCGACTCGAAGAGGATTGCCCGGAACTTACGGGTGGAATTGAAGGGTATCTCATCGATCAACCGGTACTCCTTCTGCAGTTCCTGCTTGTCCAGACCCGCCTTGGCGGCCATGACGATCAGGGCTCCCTCCGTGGGATCACCGATGATGCCGGGACGCTCATTCCGCCAGACCAAGGAGGCCTTGGTGCACAAGGCCGCCACTTTCAGCAGCTTGTTGGCGGTCAGCGTCTCTGTCGGCCGGATCTTCCTCTCCCCTATCAGGAACTCGCCCCGCGGCTCCCATCCTTCGCCGGTCAGACGGATATCCTGATCGAAGGTATGTATCTCGCGGACGGTCATCTTGTTCTCGGTGATCGTCCCGGTCTTATCCGTACAGATGACATCGGCCACGCCTAAGGTCTCGACAGAGGGTACGTGACGGATGATGGCGTTGCGCTTGGCCATCTGCCGTACGCCTATCGCCAGCACCACGGCGAGGACGGCCGGCAACCCTTCGGGGATGACGGCCACCACCATGGCTACGGCGAAGAGGAACATCTCGAAGAGCGGCGTGCCCCTGAGCCATCCCAGGACCAGCACGATCACCGCCAAGCCGATGGTGAACAGGCCCAGCTTCTGGCCCAACACGTCCAACCGGGTCTCCAGCGGGGCCTTCTCCTGCTTGATCTCGCGCAAGGACCGTGAGATGCCGCCGAAGGCGGTGCGCTCACCCGTCTCGACGACCGCGACCCGGGCCACACCGGCCACCACATTGGTGCCCATCCAGACCATGTCGGTGCGGTCCGGCAGCAGCGTCTCCTCGGCGACCTGTTCCGGCGACTTCTGGACGGCCGAGGATTCACCGGTAAGCGAGGCCTCGGCGGTCCGTAGGTCCTTGCTTTCCAGGATACGCGCGTCAGCCACTATCCGGTCGCCCTCTTCCAGCAGCACGATATCGCCGGGTACTATCTCCCGGGCCGGGATGCGGTGGACCTTGCCGCCACGGACCACGGAAGCCTCCTGGACCACCATCTCGCGCAATCTCTCGATGGCATCCTCGGCCCGCCGCTCCTGCACGAAGCTGAAGACGGCGTCGATGAGTACGGCGAGCAGGATGCCGTAGGCATCCTTATGCTGTCCGGCAGCGAAGGCGATGGCCGCGGCGATGAACAGTATGTAGATGAGACGGCTGTGAAACTGCTTGAGGAAAAGGAACAGGATCGACGGCTTCTTCTCCTTGGGAAGCTCATTGTATCCGTGACGCGCCAGACGCTCACCGGCCTCCTCCGAATCGAGGCCGCTGAGCCGGTCCGTCTCCAGCCGGGAGATCACTTCATCTTGGTCGAGTGCGTGCGCTTTTTCCATAATCGATCGGTCAGGTCAGATGAACAGGGCGCCGATATAGACGACGTATAGCGCCAGGAAACTGAATCCTTGCCATCGCTGCAGGATATGCCGCTGGCCGATGAACATGAAGACGAACAGCATCGCCGTGAACAGGATATTGACCAGGGTGTCCACGACCGCCCGTTCGGAGAAGCTCAACGGCATGATCGAGGTGCTGACCCCGAGTACCAGGAATATGTTCAGGATGTTCGAGCCCACGATATTGCCTACCGAGAGATCGATCCGGTTCTTCAGGGCGGCGACGACCGAAGTGGCCAATTCCGGCAGCGAGGTACCGAAGGCCACCACGGTCAGACCGATGACGCGTGACGATATCCCGAGCATGCCGGCCAGGAGGACCGCATTGTCCACCACCAGACGGCCTCCCAAGACCAGCATGAGTATCCCGCCGACGATCATCACCGCCATCTTCGGATAGGACATCTCAGGCACGTCATCCAGATCCGACTTGCCGTTCTTGAACAGGCCGAAGATGTAATAGAGGAAGATGATCAGGAAAGAGAGTAGGATCAGCCCGTCCGCGCGACCGATGATGTTGGCCGGCATATCGTCTAGCAGGACGTCGCTGGCCATGATGAAAAGCAATACCACCCCAAGCAAGGCAAAAGGTATCTCCTTCCAGATCGTCGAGGACTGGACCCTCATCGGCGTGATGATGGCGGCCACCCCGAGGATCAGGGCGATATTGGCGATGTTGCTGCCGATGACGTTACCGATAGCGATGCCGCCGGTCTTCTGGATGGCGGCGAACACGTTGACCACCAGCTCCGGCATCGAGGTACCTAAGGCGACCACGGTCAGACCGACGATCAGGCTGGATACACCCAGTCTCTTGGCCAAGGAAGACGCTCCGCCCACGAGAAAGTCAGCTCCCTTGAGAAGCAGGAAAAAGCCGGCGACGATGAGGATGATGGCGTTGAACATGATGGTCCTGGTTAATTCGATCCCGGTCTGTTTGGGGAGGCTGGCCTAATCAGGTCCGTCCGGAACCGGAGCTCCAGGCGGTCACGGTCACCGCCCGTTGCCGCGGCCGTTCATCGAAATCTATCAACATGACCCGCTGCCAGGTGCCGAGGTCGGGCGCGCCGTCCTTGATCGGCAAGACCACGTCCGTACCGATAACCGCGGAACGGATATGGGCCGCGCCGTTCCGGTCACCCCAGCGGGCGTGATGCCGGTAATCGGCCTGCTCCGGCGCGAACCTCTCTAAGGCCTCCTTAATATCGGTCATCAGCCCGCTTTCGTTCTCCATCACCGTCAAGGCCGCCGTGGTCCCCTGTAGGAAGACCAGCGCGGCTCCCTCGACGATACCGGTCTGGCCGATGGCCCCACTCACCTCCTCCGTCACGTCGACGAAATCACAGTGACCCCTGGTCTTCACTTCGAACCGCATAGGCTGGCGATATGCGTCGGATAATCGGGAAAATACCTGCCGATCGTCATGATGTCGAACTCGGTCAAGATCGACTCCTTGGGCTCCCGAGACAGCAGGAACCTGAACGAGACCTCCAGTAACTCCTCCGGGGGAAGGGTCCCGCCAGTGAGTTCGTCGTACTGGCGGGCACTCATCGTCACACGATGTTCCGTACTGCCCTCGGTGTCCGAAAGGCGTACGGTAAACACCATCGGATCGTCCCCGGACAGTCTGTTGATGCTGATGTCAGGCATGGTGGTGTCGGGCAGACAGGCTTTCTTCATCCCGTCCCCAGAGCGAAGACGGCGACACGTTCGTAGATGGGTCCGTCATCGGTCAGGGTAGACGCGAAGAGGCTGCAGGAGTCCACCTCGATAGGGTCCGACCAGATCGTTCCCTGATCTACTGACACATCGACCGGCAGACCGCGACGGCATCTGGCCAGGGTGGCGTGCGGTACCCGTTTCGGCGGATCGAGAGCGATCACCGCTCCGGCTTCCCGATATACCGCATCCTGCAGGGCGCGAAAGGAGGGGTGTTCTCTGAAGGTCGCCCAGATCATGGTCGGTGGTCTTCCCGGGGGAGCGGCCGTGATTCCCTCCATCGTCAGCGCAAACATCCCAATGCCGCGGCAGGCGTCCCGTAGGGCCTCCTGTAACCGCCCGCTGTCCCCATCCTCCACGTCGCCGAAAAAATACAACGTGATGTGGATATTTTCCGGGGCGGTCCAGCGACAACCGCGGAACTCCGGACGCCGACCTGAAACATGATCCTCCAGGGCGCTGACCAGCGCTTCGGGCAGCTCTACGGCCAGGAAAAGTCTCTGGGTCATCTCAATCTGCTTACTGACCGCGGCTGTAGACACCCATCGTCTCCGCGCTGTCCAAGACATGGCCTTCCATCGCCGCCTCCAGCTCCCCGATATCCGCCGATCCGGCTAGGTCGAGCAAGGTGTCTAAGGCATACAACCTGAAGAAATAGCGGTGTTCGCCGGAAGGCGGACAAGGGCCGCCGTATCCGGCGCGGCCGAAACTGGTGATTCCCTCGATACCCTCGGCCGGAACCTCCCCCTCGGCCACTTCCCCGACCTCAGGCGAGATGTTCCAGACCGTCCAATGCACCCAAGTGCCCATCGGCGCATCGGGATCGTCGACCACCAAGACCAGGCTCTCAGTGCCTTCGGGCAGGTCGTCAATGAAGAGAGGCGGGCTCACGTCTTCGCCGTCACAGGTATGCTCGGACGGTATGGCTGACCCGGCCGCAAAAGCCGGACTCTGGATCTTCATAAGATGCTGCAGGTTAAGGACGGGCTGCCGGTGAGGCCGCCACGACCAGGCAGTAACCGCCGCGGCCGTGATGACTAACAGGCAGACTCCTACTATGATAATCGTTTTCCGCATTCCCATAAATGTCGTCGTCTGACCGCTCGCCGTCAACCCCGGGTCCGACGGCGGGGATATGTGAGTTGTCTCAACCTATCTCGAAACCCTCCAGGCCTGTTTCCTCACCGGGGGTCACCTGTATCCTGTCGACCACCGAACTCTCCGTGCCGCTCCGGCACCACTCGACGAAGTCGCGCACCGCCCCTGCCTCACCCTCGACCGCCAGGCTCACTGAGCCGTCCGGCTCGTTGCGGGCGATTCCGGCCAGGCCCAGACGCCGAGCCTCCTCCCGAGCCGACCAACGGAAGAAAACGCCTTGCACCTTCCCGAATACGCGTATGTCGACATGCATATCTCCGGTCATGACCGGCCGGTCCCGCCAGGGCGCCGCCGGGCCCCCCGCCCGTCCGGCGCTATCGCCCCTTCACGGCGCAGCAACTCCAACTTGACCTCCGGGCCACGATTGTATCCGCCGGGCCCGTCCGCCCGCACCACACGATGACAAGGGACGCGCGGATCACGGTTCTTGCGGAGCGCCGAGCCCACGGCCCGGGCGGCCCGGGGGCTGCCAACAGCCTCCGCCACCTGGCGATAGGTCATGACCGAACCGCGCGGGATGCGGCGGACCACCTCATAGACACGTCCGGCGAAACTCTGGGATGTCCTGTCCGGTCGCATGGCGGTCAGGGGCGCCGGGCACGCATGATGAAATAAGGCGGGATGTTCAACAGGGCCAGACAGGTCTTCACCTCGAACCGTTTCTTGAGATACGGCACCATGAGCGGCGAGACCTGATAGACCAGGAAGACGCCCCCCGGACGCAACAGCCGATGGGTCACGTCCACCAACTCGCTCCTTTCGGCGGGCGTCATCAGGCTGAACGGTATCCCGGAGATGACCAGATCGAACGCTTCGAGACCTGCTGCCTGAGCCAGATTCTCGGCCTCACGGGCGTCGCCCTTCACCACCTGCAGTCGGGGGTCGTCTATCAGGCTCAGGACCGCACAGAACTCCGGATTTGATTCCACGGCCAGCAACCGACCCTCTTCGGGAAGACGCGTCAACAGCTCCTTGGTCAATACGCCGTCCCCCGGCCCGTATTCGAATACCTTATTCAAGCCGTCCGGCACGGCAGACAATATCTTGCGGACGGCGAAACGGGAGCTGGGCATCACCGCCCCGACCTTGATGTCGCGCCGGGCGACCTTGAGGAAATCGATCAAGGACATATTCGATTCATCTTAACAGGTGTCGGGAAAAGAAATCACGCAGGGTCGTGGCGAAATCACGGGACACCTCACCATGCGTAACGGCGTCGGTGAACATGAACTCCGCCTGATCGTTATGCTGCAGGGCCCCCTGTATCGCCAAGGCGCTCCCGAAGGGTACGACCTGGTCCTGTCGCGAATGGATGATCAGTACCGGTATGTCGAGAGCGGACGCCGCCTTCGCCGGGGAGACTTCCTTGAGATCGATGTCCAAGACGAGTCTTACGGCCTGACGCATCAGCCAGGTCCTGGTAGGCCGCCTCGGCCACTACCGCATCGGCCCTGACCGGACCGGCCGCCCCCATCAAGGCGACCGCTCCGCCCATCGAAAAGCCGTAGACACCGACCTTCTCGAAGCCCAAATCCCGAAGATAAGTCACCGCCGCCTCGTATTCGGCCACCTCGCGGGCGCCTACCGTGGAAAAATCTCCCCCACTCTCACCGAAATACCGGAAATCTATCAGTAGCAGGTCAAAGGTATCCGCCAAGAAGACGGTGTGAGCCAAGAGGTCACCCTTATCGGCCGGATAGCCGTGAAGGGCGACGATGGCCGCGGCCGCCGGACCGTCCTGGCTCGGAATGTGCCATCCGGCGATACTGACCCCGTCGGCTGTCTTTAGGGTGATCGGACGGTAATCCAGGCCGAAATTCCTGGGGGTGACGGTGGAAAAGTACCTCTCCGGCTTGAGGGCCGTATACATATTGACGCCGACCACGATCAGGACAGCCAGCGCCAGGATGACTATGATCGACAGATAGGCGATAAGGTCCCTGAAAAGCATAACATGCTTAAAGATACCATGAGTCGGCCCGATGGTGAACGGGCGGAAATAAAATAGCCCGCTCAGGGAGTCGGGCTTGGGCCGTTCAGTCCAGCGTTTCGATCACCGAAAGCGGTGTACCGATCTGGACCCGACCGAACAGGTCACGGGCGTCTTCAGCGAACATGCGGACACAGCCGTGAGAGGCCGGATAACCGACCATGTCGCCGCCATGGACCCAGTACCCGCCGTCGGCGGTGAATTGCAGCCCCCAAGGCATCGGTGAACCGCCGTCCGGTTCCGGATACTTACTGGAGACATGGTCCTCGTCCTTGCCGAAGATCCGGTATGCCCCGGTCGGGGTGCGGCGGTCGGTGACCGTACCGTCAGGATTGGGCTCGTAGAGACCGAGCCACTGCCGATCCAACACCACCAGGATGTACCGGTCATGTCCGACGGCCGCCGGATGCCGGGCGGGCAGCGGTACGTAGTCCTCGCCCTCTTCGATCTCCGGGACCCGCAGCCTGGTGCCGGCACGGACGAAACGCGAATCACGACGGTTGAAACGCTTCACCACCGTGGACTTACGTCCGAAAAGATGGCTGTAGATGTCCAGCTGCCGCTTCTTGGCGGTGACCAGTTCGTCTGCCGTGACCACATGAATCGTATGGGTCGGTTCTGCCGGAGGCTCGTCATCGCCCTTGGCTCCGGCCAGGGCTGGCGCCGAAGTGAGGGCGGATATCATCATGATCCTGTACCAGGACATCCATACCTCCAGGAAAAAGTCCTTAACTATGAAGGTGCGTCAACTCAGCCTGGCACAGGCTGGGATTACTTTCAAGACTCCTCCGGGACGCGGGTGTCGGCCCGGTCGGTTCAGGTAAGATCTAGCGCTGGCCGAGGATGGCGGCCGCCAGCGGACCGGAAGCGTCTATCACCGTGATGCCGTACTGTCGCCGGATCCCGGGCGACAGCGGCAGGGAATCGCTAACTACTAACTTCTCGAAGACCCGACCGACCCGGCGCAACGCGTCCCCCGAGAACAGGGGATGGGTCACGCAAAGCATGAATCTGCGGAAACCGAGCCGCTTCAGCCGATGGACTGCCTCCAGGACCGTCCCGCCGGTATCTATCTGATCATCCACGATAACGGCCGTCTGGCCGACCGGCGTGCCGTGATGCCGACCGCAACGGACCCGGCCGGTCCGATCCCTGGTCTTGTCGAACCAAAGCGACCCCGATCTGCCGGACAGCAATCCGGCGAACTCCCGGGCCCGATGGCGACTGCCGCCGTCAGGAGCGACTATGGTGTGTTCCCGGCCGGCCAGATCGCGCCGGAAAGGCCGGGTCAGCTCGGGCCAGAGGGAGACGTTCTCCAGGACGATCGGCGAATCCTGCCGCACCCGATCGCTGTGCAGGTCCAGAGTGACCAGCCTGGCCGCTCCGACAGCGGCACAGGCGGAGGTGATGAAAGAGGAAGTCAAGGCGTCCCCCCTGCGGCCTACCCGATCCTGCCGGGCGTACCCGAAGTAGGGTATGACCAACGTCATCCGCCGGGCTCCGGCCCGACGCAGGGTATCCGTCAGGAGCAATGTCCGGAACAGATTGTCTCCCGGCGGCGCGGTCCGGCCCAGGACACAGACCCGGGAAACGACCTTCTCCACGCGCAAAAAATCCTCACCGTTGGGGAAGACTTTCCAACGGGCCGGAGAGGATACGGAACCACCGATCCGGCGCAGCAGCCGCCTTTCGAGCGACGAGGGGTCGGGCAGACAATAGGTCCTCATAGGCTTCGGGCTATCATCTTTTGAGAAGGGTGATCACTTCCTCATCGGTCACCTGATCGAAGCGTTCATAGAACTGACCGACAGCAGCGAAGAACCGCGGCGTCTCCAATATTACCGACCGGTCCACCTCACGGGCGATCCGCCGGGCCGAATCCGGCGCGGCTACAGGTACCGCCATCACGATCCGCGCCGCCTTCTCCTGTCGGACCGTCCGTACGGCTGCCGACATGGTCAGTCCCGTGGCGATACCGTCATCCACCAAGAGCACCGTCTTGCCCCGTAGGACCCGTTCCGGCAGTCCGACCCGATACGTCTCCAGGCGCCGCTGCGCCTCAACCCTCTCCCGTTCGACCGTCCGCTCCAGTTCGTCCCGATCGAACCTGGCGACATCACCTTCCGACCAGACAACCTCGCCCGATTCGGCCAAGGCCCCGACCGCGAACTCCTCATTGTCCGGAGCACCGACTTTCCGCGGTACGACTATATCCAGCGGCAGGCCCAGTTCATCGGCGATGACCCGACCCAAAACCACGCCGCCCCGCGGCAAGGCGACAACGATCGTATCGGCGGCACCCCGATAGTCCTCAAGTGCCGCAGCCAGACGTCGGCCGGCCTCCTCCCTATCCGCGTAAGTCATAATCCTTGAGCAGGAAACGGTATTCCTTCTTGGCCCAATCTCCCGCGTAGTCGACCCCGATCCGGGGCGCCCGCCTGACGGCGGCAGGGCGGACCGGCTGGCTACCCGCCTCGATCCAAAGGCCGTTATGTCGATTGGCCTTCCGTCCGTCGAACTGCCTGGTGATCCGTAAGGTCCTGGTCAGGCGCGCCGGACCGATGGCCCGATCCGTACCCCGAATCAGCACGGCGGCCGGATACCCGGCCGGACCGGTCACGATATTGAGCATCCAATGCAGACCGTAGACCAGATAGACGTACCAATGGCCGGCCGGACCGAACATAGGCGCATTCCGCTCCGTCCGGCCGCGATGGGCGTGGGATGCCTTGTCACGGAAACCGTCATAAGCCTCGACCTCCGTGATGACGTGCCTTTCCGTACCGCTTCGCGTCCGACGGACCAAAGACGCCCCCAACAGTCCCCGGGCCACGGCCAGGGTCGGTCGGCCGAAAAAATCATCCTTCAATAATTTCCCCATATCGCGTTTACTCACCAGCATACACCGCCTGTCCGTCCGGCACCAGTTATCGGCCGTTCCGGACCGGGAGACAGCAAAACCCGCGCCGATCGGCGCGGGTTTCCGTCAATTAACCTGAGACCGGCTCAATCCGCCGGCCCCTCACGCGAAGAGCAGTCGTCCTCGCCGCAGAAACAGCCGATCAGTTTCTCAGCCACCTCCTTAGGCTCATGCTCGCTCTTGATGAGATAACACTTGGCTCCGAGCTGAAGCGCCAACTTCTTGAGGTTCTCATCGTCGAACACGGTCAGGATGGCCACCGGGATGTCCTTGGTCTTGTCATGACGTTTCAGCTCCTTGAGCACCTCGAAACCGTGCTTGTCCGGCAGGGCCAAATCGAGCAGGATGGCCTGGGGATGCTTGCTGCGGGCCAGCCTCAAACCGTCCCGGCCGTTGGCGGCGCAACAGATTTCGATGCCGAAAGTCCCCAAAGCCGACTGGTACATCTCGGCGAAGGCCTGATCGTCCTCGATCATCAGGACTTTGAGTCTCATATGCCTGTATTTTACCATGTCGGTCCGCGGCGGTCCATCTAATCGGCTAACTTTAAATATATTTTAATAACATAGCGTCCATCTCGAGATGGACGCTATTCCGCTTCCAAAGCATTGGTCGCGGCGATTCCGGCATAGATCCGGGCGCTCGTTCTGATCCGGCGCCGGCCGGTGGCGAAATCGGTCTCGACCAGACCGAACCGCTTGGTGAATCCTTCGGCCCACTCGAAATTATCGAGTAGCGACCAGTGGAAATATCCTCGAACCGGTACACCCTCCCGCAGCGCCTGATGCAGCGACCGGAGATGGTCACGGATATAGGCGCCCCGAAGACGGTCGTCACGGTCAGCGATACCGTTCTCGGTGACGAACACCGGCAGGCGATAGCGTCGCAAGGAACGCAATACGTGATACAGGCCGTCCGGCGAGATTTCCCAACCGAAATCACTCACCGGCCCCCGCGGCGGCAGCCTGACCAGACGCGGCGGGAAAAAACGGTCCCAGCTCCAGCATTCCCGCATATAGTAATTGACGCCGATGAAATCGCCCCGCGTCCGCCGCAAGACCCACTGGTTGCCGATGAGATCGGCCAGACGGGCCAACAGGCGATCCGATCGTCTCGGTGAGGCCGCCTCGTACCAGATCATCGAATGGACCAGTCCGGCCGGTTTGCGGCTCAAGGATCTGATCAGACGATAGGCCCGGTTGTGGGTCCGACACATACGGCTGACGACCCGTACCGCGCCCCAGACGTCACGCCGCCGGCCGGGCGGCCACTGTCCCAGCAGCCAACCCATGATGGCGACCGCCATCGGTTCGTTGATCGTAGCCCACAGGTCGACCAGGTCGTCCAGGTGCCGTACGGCGAAGTCGACGTATTCCAGGAAAGGCTCGAGTCGGCCGTGGCGCCAGCCTCCGGACCTGGAGAACCAGAGCGGGTTGGTGAAGTGATGCAGTGTCACCATCACCGTGAGGCCCCGTGCCTTGAGTGCTTCGAGCATCCGACGGTAGTGCTGCAGCGCCGCGGCATCAAAAGTGTGCGGCCGCGGCATGAGACGACTCCATTCGAGCGACATCCGATAGGCGTTCAAGGAGAGTCTCGGGAGCAGGTCCGCGTCCCGGGTGAAACGCTCCAGGTCCCAGTGTCCGCAAGCCCGCCCGGACATGTCCTTGGCGTGGCCGTCCGACTCCCAAATGGCCCAATCGTTCCAGTTGCCTCCCTCGACCTGGTGGGACGAGGTGGCTGCGCCCCAGAGGAAACCTACGGGGAAGACCCGAACCTTCTCTCTCGATTCCACCTCACACCTCCTGTCAGGCTGTCAGATGATGTTGTGAACGGACCGGGTCAACTTAGCACCGCCCCCGCCAAGAGACAAACCGCCGGACAAAAAAAGAGGCCGTCAGCGGCCTCTTGTCGACTCAGTGGACCGGACCTGCCGGCCCCGGCAGTATCTTGATCCCGTTCAGATGGACTTCGCGGGTCTCGGAAAGCAACAGGTCGGCGCCCAGAAGCAGGCGATAACCGACGGCGACCCAACCTGTCCGGACCATCGTTCCCGTGCCGGTCAGGCTGCTGCCCTGGATGCAGAGTTCGGTCGGTTCGGTGACGTACTTGCCGTCACTCGTCGCCCGGACCAGTTGGCGCTCCGGATCCAATATCCTGAGCTCGTACCGGGTATTCCTGGTCACTACGGTGACGGTATCGCCGGCGGACAGGTCTCTTATCCAGACGCCGTCCTCCCGGGCCGCCTGATCCATCAGGCGCAGCAGGGGCTTGCCCCATCCTTCTCGACTCATCTCGGATATCTCCCGTCTCACTCCCGTCATTTATAAAGGACTCGGTCAATATGACACGGTGGCCGGCCGTCTGTCCATCGTCAGACAGACCGAAAAGACGCGGTCATGCCGCGTCCGCTCGCTATCAGCCCTGTCCGGACTCCCCCGCCGGCTTCTCGTCGTCGGGCTGGCCGGTATCCGATGCGGCCGGCGGGCCGGCCTCAGGTCCGGTCGGTCGGTCGTTGCCCTTGAGGACCGCCCGCAATGAAAGCGCGAACATGATCACGTAGAACACCAGACCGTAGACGCAGGTGGGCAGACCCATGCCGTAGGCCGGGGCTTCATCCGGCGCATAGACCATTATCGACAGCTCACCGAAGGAATAGTAGCCGGCGAAGAACATCCCCAAGAGGGCCACCGCCGTATTGATCCTGGCCGCCGTCGGTATCCGGTCGGCCTGACGCAACGACCAGGCCGAACTCAGGAACATCGCCAGGAACATGACGAAGCCGAACAGGCAGGCCGGCTGACCCAGGAAATAAGGACACGGTTCATTGAAGGCACAGCTGCCGCTGAACATCTTGACCCCGGCCAGATACCCGGCGAACAGGGTGCCGGCCAAAGAGATGATGAAGGACGATATGATATATTGCCGCTTGGTCATAGGATATTCCTTACTTTCGGTCCCCTCAGTATAACGCGGCCCGACCGATAAAAAAAGAGGCGGACGGCCTCCCGATTGCGGTCGGTCGGGTCAGGACACCCTGCGTCGCGAGAAGACGTGAGCCGCCACCAGCGTGGCGATCGGCACGGCACAGACCAATGAGGCGCTGCCGACCAAGGTACGGACCAGTTCTTCCGCCACCAATTCGCCGTTTATCGTCACCCACCAAGGCTGATACACATCCAGGGTGAAAAGCAGGAACAGGGGCAAGGAGGCCCCGAAATAGGCCAGCGCCAAGGTATTGACCAGCGAGGCGATATGTTCCACTCCCACCGATATGCCGCGACGGTACAGCTCTTTGAAACCCAGGGAAGCGTTGGCCCTCTTGAGCTCCTCCACCACTGCCGCCTGAGCCGTGGTCACGTCATCCAATACGCCGAGAGCACCGAGGATGATGCCGCCGAGCAGCAGTCCTCTCATGTTGATATCACCGAAGCCTACCTGGAGATAGAAGGCTTCCTCGGAACCGAACCCGCTCAATCTGGCCAGCGAGACGAACAGCACGGCCAGTAGGGCGGACAGGCACAGGGTGATGAGCGTACTCAAGAGGGCCACCGAAGTGCGTCGGTTGAAGCCGTGGGACAAATAAAGCGAGAACAGGGCGATGATCACCGCTCCGATGACGCTCACCACCAGGGGGTTGCCGCCGCGCAATATCGACGGCACCACATACAGCGCCAGGACTCCGACGCTGAACATCAGGCCGACGATCGCCGTCACCCCGCGCCAGCGTCCGAAAACGGCGGCCAACAGGAAGAACAGCAGGAAGACCCAGAGGAGCGACGGTATCCGGTACCGATCGGTAATGGCATATTCGACGGTCCCGTCGATCTCCGTCTTGAGCAGAATGACGCGGTCGCCGGGGCGGAGGTCACTGGTCGCGCCACTGACGATCTCTTCGTACTGTACGGCCCGGACCTCATCCCCTTTTTCCGGACCGCTCGATATCCGCACGGTCACTTCCTGAAAGGGTTGTAGGACTGCCTCAGCCCCCTCGAGGGGCTCCAACGACTCGACGGCTGTCACCCGACCCTTGAGATATGAACCCGGTGAGGTGTCGGCGGCTTCCAGAGAGGTCGTCGCCCGGACTCCGAAAAGGCCTGGAACAAACGCCGCACCGGCGGCGATCAGGGTCACGACGATGTATCTGGCACGTTTAGACAGGAGACTCATGGATCCATTCATTCAGTTTTCCCGGCCCTCATGATACGGATCGCCTTGCCGTGGCTCAGGGCATCGGCGACCTTACGGCGGGCCGCCCGCAGTATGCGATGCAGCGTGCTTTGTGAAATGCCCATCCGGCGGGCCGCCGCGGTCTGCTCCAGGCCCTCATGGTCGCAGAGTCGCAGCGCCTCTAACTCATCACGACCCAGGATCACCTCCATCAATTCGGACAGGGGTATGGCCCGCGGCTTGAAATACCGCGATGCCGGGTCGAAACGTACAGTCCTCTTTTTCCTGGGTCGCACCATAATTACTCAGACCAGGCCTGCCAGCATGGCGACCCCCAGCAGCATGATGATCACTCCGGCAGCCAGATGCAGGCGCCGGATGTTCCGGTCCTTCCATTCAGTGACGTCCTGAACTCGGGTGAGGCCCCAGTAGACCAGCAGGGTTATCGCCACCATGGGCAGCACGAAGACCGCGTTATAGAGCAACAGGAAGGGCAGGGTCTGCAGCAGCTCCAGGGCCGACAGGATACCGCCGGCGATGACATAAGGCCCGATGGTGCACGGCAGCAGGAAAAGCGTCACGAACAGGCCGACGGTGAAAGCGCCGGACGGCGAAGTGACTCCGGAGATGACCTTCTTGACCTTCGGTCGCAGGAACATCGGCATCTCGGTCAGGAAGGCGCCTGGGCGATAACGGATATAGTCCCTGATGTTCAGTATCCCGAAAAGCACGGCCAAACCGCCCAGGAAACGGTACAGCCAGAGCCGCACGCCGGTCAGCGCCTGGATCAGGTGGAACGACTTGACGATGACCAGGCCATAGGCCAGGTACATCAGGAAGACCGAGGCCACGAAGGCCAGTCCGGCCAGAAGCACCCGGCTGCGCCTCCGGGGATTGTAGGCCAGGATGGCAATGAGCATCAGGGAGAGTACGGCGATGGCACAGGGATTGATCGCGTCGACCGCTGCCAGGGAGAGTATCTTGGGGACGGTCAGCTGACCGGCGGCCGTGTCGCTGCCGACCGGCTCCGTCGGGCCGCCGAGTGACCCGCCGGCGGTTTCCTGACCGACACCGACCGCGGCAGGTTCCGGCCCCGCTCCGTTCCATTGGAGCAACCAGGAACCGACGCGGGTGGCGTGCTCGAAAGTGACCGATCCCCCGGAGAGGGGTACCGGAAGCGGCGCCATCGGCTCATGGACCAGACCGTTCAGGACACCGGAAAGGTCATCGTCGTACAACAGTCGACGCAAGGTCTCGCTGTCCGGCCCGTCACCGCCCGACCCGATCAGTATGCGTTCACCGTGCCAGATCTTGGGCTGCCCGGGCAGCGACCTGATGTCAAGGGACGATGGGCCGACCGACTCGCCGGTCGGCAGCAGGCAACCGTTAGGCCCCAGTATGTCGAAGACCTGATCGGCCTCCCTCAGGATATCCAGATCACCGGAAAGATGGTGTGACTCATCGAATATGAGCAACGGTATCTTGAGTCCGGTGCCGTACCTCTCATCATAAACCAGGGCGAAACGGGCGTTACCCGGCGACTGATAGACCTCGTATTCGATTACCGTCAGGTCCGGACGCGTCCTGAGCATCTGACCCAAGACGACCGGGTCGGTCTTGGCACAATGCGGGCAGCCGACACCGGTGAAATAGATCCCGCACGACTGCGCGTCATCGGCAGCCATCGCCGGACCGGATAAAGACAGCGTCAACAGGGCTGCCAGGCAAACGGCATAGATTGTCCTGGTGATGGGCATATCCGTACGGATTATAACCTTAGGCGGACCAAAAGACCACGCGCCGGGCATCAGGCCCAGGCGCGCAGTCCTCATGATCCCGTCATTTGATCTCGGCGAGTCGATCCGCCAATTCCGCCCTTTCCTCCTCCAGGCATTCCAATCGCTGCTCGATCCATCTCCGCTCCTGTCCATCGGACACGTCCTCAGGGACCTCTTCATAATCCCCGCCGGGTCCGTCGAACCAAGGGAAGTGTCCGCAGAAGGGCGGCCAGAACCGGCAATGTCGGCCCCAGCCCCAACCGTAACCGCGGCCGCGACTGAAACCGCGCCTCAGACCACGACCCTGACCGGGACGACGGGTAACGGATGTCTTTTTGACCATACGTCGTCAGTCTTAGTTGACTTATGTTATGAATATAAATTATTAAATAAAAGGTGTCAAGTCGGTCCTTGGATATGTCCGATATCCCCTAATGGGCTATAATCGATGCTGTACCCAGTGATGACCCGATTATGCGCGTGTTCGTGTTCGGCAATCCGGAGATAGCGATCGATTCCCTCCCCCTGCGTCTGTTGCCGCGTCTACGGCGACTTTTTCCGCAGACCGATTTCGTCGATGTGGACCCTAATGAGGATTGGGATATCCCTGAGGAAATGACCGTCATCGATACGGTGATCGGGCTCGGGGCGCCTAACGTCTTCGACGATCTCCGGAATTTCGAGCGCTCGCCGGCCGTCACCATGCATGACTTCGACGCCCTGGCCTATCTGCGGCTGCTCATCAAGCTGGGCAAACTGCAACGAGTGACGGTCATCGGCCTGCCGCCGGACATCGACGAGGACAAGGCGATCGTGGCGATCACCGAAGCGCTCCGGCAGCGCTCCTTCACCTGAGCAGGCCACCCATCCCTTCTTTTGCCTTACGACGGCCTTGGTCTATAATTAGGACCGGGACCTAAATCTACCGAAATAACCTATGAGCCGAACGATGACTTCACTAAAGAACCGCTATCTGGCCTCAGCCACCCTGCTCGCCCTGACCACGGCGATAATCTCCGGGGCCAACAACTTCCTCACCAAGACTGCGGTCACCGCAATTGCCGATCCGGTGGTCTTCACGACACTCAAGAACGGCATCGTCGCCCTGTTCCTGCTGGGTCTGCTCATCGCCCTGAAGAAGGGTCCTGAGATAATCTCCCTGAACCGGCGGCAGTTGCTGAAACTCGGCGCCATCGGCGTGATCGGCGGCTCTCTGCCCTTCATCATGTTCTTCGCCGGCCTGCAGCAGACCTCAGCGATCAACGCCGCCTTCATCCATAAGAGCCTCTTCATCTGGGTGGCGCTCCTGGCGATCCCGCTGCTCAAGGAGCGGATGAACGGCCTGCAATGGGTCGGTATCGGCACGATCGCCGTGGCTAACCTAGCCATCGGCGGATTCCGGGGCTTCAACTTCGATTCGGGGGAGCTGTTGATCCTGGGGGCCACCTTGTTCTGGGCCGTCGAGAACATCATCGCCAAGATAGCCCTACGGGACATCTCCAGCATGACCGTGGCAGCGGCCCGGATGACGCTGGGATCCCTGCTGCTCGGTATCGTCATGATCTGGCAGGGCGGACTGACGACCGCCGCCTCCTTAGGTCCGGAACAGTGGCTCTGGACCCTCCTCACCGCCGTCCTGCTGTCAGGATATGTCCTGACCTGGTACGCGGCCCTGCAGAAAGCTCCGGCGACCTATGTGGCCACCCTGCTGGTCTCGGCGACGCTCGTCACCAACATACTGACCGCGGCCTTCGTGACCCACAGCCTGCAGCCGCTATCCCTCATCGCCATGCTGCTGCTGACGGCCGGGGTGGGCCTGATCGTCGCCGTAGCCCATCGGCCGTCCGACGAGCCCCAGGGCCTGGCGGCCAGCGGAGCCCGCGTCCGTTAATCACCGAAACCACGTGGACGGGATACTGCGATGCAGCAGGTACGCTTTCGGGCCGAACCGGCTCCACTACTGCGGACCTGACGCCAACAGCGAGATACTGGCCTATCTGCGCCAAGGAGAGAGCGACCCCGGACTGGAGTCGCTCTTGAGCATGTTCCGGACGATGTATCCCTACCTGCAGCTGATCGCCGAAGCCAACGGTCTGGCCGATCCGTTCGACGAGCAGGTGGTCGAAGCCTACTGGATAGGTAATCGCCTGCTCGAGGCGGTGGGACGGAAACCGTTCTACCGCCACCTGAGCGAGACCCTGGGAATGCGGCGACGGATCGGCGGTCGGGCCTTCAATCTGGTGACCGACAAGCTCGCCGCCGGCGCCCTACCCCACCACTCCTTCCACGTATTCGACATCTGGAAGCGGACCGGCAATACGGAGACCGAACACACCCTGGAAAGCATGGATTCCTGCCGCATCAGCTGGGGCCGGGTGACCGCGGTCGACGGACCGTCCGTCACCCTGCTGTCCGAACCGCTCCTTCTCCGGGAAGGCAAGTTGACGTTGGGC
>LJNP01000040.1 GCA_001303185.1 Parcubacteria bacterium SG8_24 | reverse complement strand
GACGCGGGCGAAGCGGTCGCTCCACTCGCCGTGGACCGTGGCGGCCATCGTATTCTGCGCATCGAGATAGAACCGCACGGTGTTCTCCGGATTGGCCGGCGAATACGGACCGGGACCGAAACCCTCACCGCTGACCGAGACGCCGATCCCGGCCGGGCCGTTGTCCGGACTCATCGAACATATGCCGGGCTGCAGAGGATCGTTGTTGACCGTGAAGGACACCGTGTTGCTCTGAAGGCCCGGAGCGGCCGTCTCCACCATGACCTGGTGGACCACCTCATTGGACCGGACCTGACAGGCCGGGTCGTCGTACTGTTCCTCAGAACAGGTGACGCTGTAATGAATCGGTACCTTGACCACGATATAGGTGCTGTGCCAGTAGTCGGCACAGGCCGGCTCCAGGGCCATGGCCTGATCGGAACCGGCAGTGAAATAGACCGTTCCCGGCCGATGGCCGAAACCGCTGCCCCGGATGGTGATATAGGTCTCCTTAGGTCCGGAATCGGGAGTGATGGAGACGATGTTGGGCAGACCGGTCCCCTCGGCTACCCGCAGGGCGAAAGTCTTGGTATTGGAATCGGTGCCACTGACCGCCACCCGGACCTGGTAGTTGCCCTCGCTCAGGGTCGCCGGAGCGTCAGCGGTGATCTCCGTCTCGGTCCAGGCGCTATGGCTCAGCTCCACGCCGTCCATCCAGGCCGCTTTGGTCGGATTGGTGGCCAGGCCAAAATTGGACCCGTGGATGACGAAAGTGGTCCCGTGACCGCCAGTCGACGGTTCGAGGAAACAGATGCCCGGCAGCACGTCAGCGGTCACGTTGAAAGGCCCTTCCCAGCCGCGACCGTCATCGGTCCGGTCGAAAGCGCCGGAGGCGGTGGTCAGCTTGAGGTGGCCGGTCACGGCTCCCTGGGGCACCACGACCGTGACTTCGGTGCTGGTCCAGGCCGCGCCGGAACAGGGTTCGACAGTCACCTCGTCGCCGTCGTTGTCCGGATCGCCGTCATTATTGACATCAGCGCCCATGAAAGTGACGTTGCCCGGCCGACCGAAATATTCGCCGGTGATGGTGATGAGCGATCCGGGGCCGGCGCTCGACGGGTCGACCAGGGTGATCTCCGGCTTCTCTTCACAGCGCCCGGTCTCCGGATTGCAGTAACCGGAGGCGCAGTCGAGATCGCTGGTGCAACTGTCACCGCTGCAGCCGGAACAGTCGGCCCCGCCGCAATCCACGCCGGTCTCATCGGCATCCAGTTCGCCGTTGCAGCAGTGGGCCACGTTGATGCGGAAGGTGCGCTGGGCCGGCTCACTCGACTGCGGCACACCGTCGTGGGCCACGACCGAGACGTCATAATCTCCCGGATCCAGTTCCGCGGCATTGACGAAGACCTCATCGACCATGAAAGGGTTCACCAGCGCCCCGTTGACCACGCTCGACACCTGTTCCAGGGCGGCGTTGACCAGGTAGGGCGCGCCGCCGGGCGACAGCTGGAAATCGACCGCGGCGGGCAGGAAATCGTCACGGGCCACGGCTTGGATCGGGATGAGCGGCGTGGGATTGACTTCCGGCGGCCCGGCCGGACAGTAGCCGCGCGACAAGGGCAGGTTCAACGAGACCGTCGGCGGACTCACGTCGCGCAGGTTATTGAAAGCCACGGCCCGCTCGCACAGGTCGGACTGGGCCTGCGGCGAGGAGATGTCCCCGGCCTCGCCGA
Source organism: Parcubacteria bacterium SG8_24 (assembly GCA_001303185.1). Classification (GTDB taxonomy): domain Bacteria; phylum Patescibacteriota; class Patescibacteriia; order SG8-24; family SG8-24; genus SG8-24. Next base: position 9,319 of record LJNP01000040.1, on the reverse strand, counting down.
CCGGACGGAACGGGCAGAACAGCACGCGGCCGCGCGTATCCTTGACCTGTCCGCCCAGCATCCTGATGCGGTACCAGTACTCACCGTCGAAATCGGTCGGATCCTCTTCAGCGCTGGCGCTGGGTTTGACGACGATCTTGCTGCCCTCGACCGTCCGTGTCACCGCATAGATCTCGGTACAGGCCGCTTCGTCGAAGGGCTGGGGCTGTTCGCTGCCGTCAAGACGCGGATTGCACTTGCGGACCTCCACCGAATCGGCGGTGACCGAGGCCTCGGAGACTGCGGCATTGAAACCGACGGTGATGGCGTAGTTCTTGGGCCAACCGCTGTCGTTCGGCCCGGGGCCGGCCGGCACCACACCGGTCACGCTGAAGGCACTGCCGCCGTCACCCGGCAGGGTGCAGACCTGTCCCGGGGGGCAGCCGCCGTCACCCGGTCCCAAACCGACTCCGGTACCCTCCTCGATCGCCCGGAAGATGAAAGAGGTGATGGCATAAGCCGAAAGTATGATGACCAGGCCGATCACCCCGTTGATCATCCATCGCTTGGCCTTGGAGACCTTCTCCTCATTGCCGCCGGCGGTCATCCAGAGGAATCCGGCATAGAGCATGATCACCACGGCCACCAGTCCCAGGAGACCCAGGAAATAACTGATGATCATCCCGATGGTCGTCCGGATGTCCGTGGTGCCGAGACCGATCGTCGTCGCGTACTCCAACCCCAGATCGACCTGCGCCAGCACCGGAAAAGCCCAGAGCAGCGCTCCGCCGACCGCTGCCGTTACCGATGTCTTCCGAAGAAGGGATCGCCGCATAATTCGTCTACGGGAAATTACAAATGAAACCGGTCTCCTGATCGTATTCGCCGAGATTGCAGCAGGCAGCGTTCTCCTCCGTGGCATCACAAGTGTAGCCGCCGCTCATGCCACGGCTGGGGTAGAAACAGTTCTGCTTGGAGTCCTTGATCTTGGACCGGACGATCGGCTGGTAGATCGGTATCCGATCCAGCATCTCCTCGACGCTCAGGTCGATCTCCGTATAGCCGAGCTCGTTCGCCATGAAGAAGGGCCGGTGCAGCACCTTCAGCACCGAATACTCCGGGTCCTCCGGCGGCTCCGGTGTGGCCTCGAGGAAGAACCAGGGCGGATCGAGCTGCGTATACTGGCAGTCTAGCGTCTGCGAGCAGTCCTCCTCCGGATCGTTCTTCTCGAGCTCGCGGGAGCGCATCGCCACCGTGGAAGCGATATCCGGGAACTGACCCGCCAGTTCGTCGTAGATGCCGGTCCGCAGGGAGGTCACGCTCATGATCTTGTCCCAGGTCACGGCTATGTCGGTGTCCCCGGGCACGGCCGCCGGGCCGCCGGGATAGAGGACCTCGTCGACGCCCGTGTCGAAACTGACCGGATCGATGGCCGTCACTGCCGGAGGCACCAAGTCGATGTTCTCACCGACATGATATTCGGCATAGGCGTTGTCAGTGATGTTACTCACGTCCTGAGGAGGGTTGTTCATGCTATAGTCGGTCAGGCCGCCGGTCGGGCCTTCGGCTGAACCGTTCTTGTTGCCGTCGAAGGAGTTCCCGACCATGTCGGTGACGCCATCGGTGGCTATCGCCTCCGGCGGATTGTCTCCGACAGTCGCCGCCTTGACCTTTACTACGATCTCGACGTTCTTGGGCAGGCAATAGACCTGGTCGCCGCAGGAATTCTCCTTGACCCCCTCGCAAGGGGCGCTCGGCATGAACTCGGCCGTCTTGAGCCGGTTAGCCAACCGCAGCGTGCCGGGGATGAAGAGGTAAGAGGCCGTATCCGTGGCGTAACAGCGGTTGCCGTCCCACTCACAACGCGCGTCGTTCTGGCAGCCGGCCGTGTCCCAGACGCCGGTCTCCAAATCCCGATAGGTATCGCACCCGAAGACACAGCGTCCGTCCCCATAGAGGCAGCGGGCCTTGATCTCGATATTGGTGAAACCGCCGCCCGGACCGATGACGCCGCTAGCCGTCGTCGGATCGACCGCCTCGTCGAAATAGAGCTGCAGCAGCTGGTTGCGGTCGACCAGCCGGCTGGCGGGATTGGCCCGCGGTCCCGGCACCAGGACCTTGATCTTGGGCGGGGTGGTATCCAGGGTGGTGCTGGTGGCGAACGGCCAGAAATACGAACCGTCCGCACCGTTCAGGATCAGGAAAGCGTTGTCCATCTCCGGCGAACCGTCCTCCCCCGAGGGGGCGAAGACCTTGATGCCGTTATCACCGCCGCGCAACGCCACCCGGTAATTGACCTCAACCGAAGCACTGCCCAAGGGTACCGATCCCGGTATCGACGCGCTGTAAGGCGTGATGACGAGCGTCTGCATCTCCGTGGGATCGTACTCCGCGGCCAAGGCGGTCACCCGCACCCCGGGGGCCGGATCGACCACCGTGGCGTCATCCGGATGACGCTGATCGAACTGGTCGTCGAGGTTCCCGCCGGACGGGTCCTCCAGACCGTCCTGCATGGTGATCTTGATGTTGTCCGTATTGAGCCGGAAACCGAACGTATTCCATTCCTCCCAGGTCTGCGGAACCGGCTGGCAGGGGTTCTCCAGGCCGTCCGGACAGTACTCATGGTCCGCCAGATAGATCGAACCGTTGTCCTTGTAGTTCCGGACGACAGAAGAGAGACCGAGCGGTTTTTTGAAAGTGATGGAGATCTTGGTGTTCCTCGGCACCCCGGCCTGACCGACCTCCGGATAGTGGTATTCGATGATGCCGTTACCCAGGGCCGAACTGGCGCCGCTGCGGTAGAGCGCGGTGAACTGCGAACCGGTGCCGCCCGGACCGCCGCCGAACAGGCCGGCGTCCTCCATGGCCCGGAAGAGCCAGGCGACGATGGCATACGAGGACATGATGATGACCAACCCGATAGTCGCGTTGATCATGATCCGCTTCGCCTTGGATATCTTCTCCTCATTGCCGCCGGCGGTCATCCAGAGGAAGCCGGCATAGAGTATGAGCACCACAGCGACAATCCCAAGCAGGCCGATGAAACCCTTGATGACGTTGCCGATCATCGTCCGGATGTCGGTCGTGGCCAGTCCAAGAGCCGTACCGTATTGCAGACCCAGGTCGGCCTGCGAAAGCTGAGCGAAGACGGCGGCCGGTGCCAGCACGGCCGTTCCCAGGACCAAAAAGGCCGCAACCCAAAGAATCGCGACCCTCCTCTTCGATCGCCGGACACCTGTCTTCGACGGCGTATTGACGCGGAACCTTCCAAGCATGGGAAAGAAGGTTACCCCGCGGTACCGTACAGGATTCAACCGTCCCCCGCGAGCATCTTTTTCAACATCGCACTGACCTTGGTACCGTCAGCGCGGTTCTTAGCCTGTTTCATGACCATACCCATCAGCCGGCCGAAATCCTTCTCCGTCACTTCCCCGGCCTCCTCGACCGTCCGGCGGATGAGCTCATCGAGCTCGTCATCGTCCATCTGGTCGGGCAGATAGGCTTTCAATATCTCCCGTTCCCCCCCGGTCTTGGCGACCAGATCCTGCCGACCGGCCTGCGTGAAGGAGTCCAGGGAATCATTGAGCTTCTTCATCTCTTGGTTCAGCACGGCAATCACGTCCTCCTCCTCGAGCGGCGACCTCTTCTCTATCTCCGCGTTCTTCAGGGCGGCCCGGATCATCCGCAGCATCGATACCGCGGACTCGTTACGCGCTTTCACCTCACGGACGTAATCCTGTTCGATTTTCTCCTTGGTGGTCATGTCCCTGACGCGGACCGGCAGGCCGATCCGCGCGTGATCGATCAGCGACGTCCCGGACGTCGGCGGCGCGAACGGAAATCCTCTTCCGTCGCCTGACCGGTCTTGATGAGATATTCCCGCTTCTCACGCAGCTGCTCACGACGCAGGGCCAGGCCGCGCGTCGCGTTCTTGCTCGACGGTTTGGCGTGGAACCGTATCTTCTTGGCCTGCAGAATCCGACCGCTCTCCTGCACTTTCCGGCTGAAACGCCGCAGGAGACCCTCGAAACTCTCGCCTCTTTTTCTCTTCACCTCAGCCACAACTCTTTCACCTCCCTTTCTCGATTTAATAATAAGTAAGTGTCAGATGCCTCCTTACATAATTCTATCCCAGCATTCAGCTTAAGTCAACCGGCCGTTGGGCTCACCCAGGACCGACGGTCGGCTCACTTGCCGAGATTCTTCTTCATCACGTTGACCGCCTTATTCAGGTCGACGATCTCCTGCATCCCGGACTCCATATCCCTGATCAGGACGGTGCCGTCAAGGACCTCTTTCTGGCCCAGGATAAGCGTATACCGGGCACCCAATCGATTGGCTATCTCCAGCTGGTTCTTCAGGGCGCCTTTGGAGAAATTGGCGGCCGCCTTAATCCCGTGAGACCGGAACTCCTCGAACAGAGCGAAGGCTTTCCGGCGGGCCGTGTCGCCGAGCTGCGCCAGGAATATATCCGGACGCCGCGGCTCCGGGGGCTCCACCCCCTGGGATTTCATGAACAGGATCGCCCGCTCCACACCGATCCCGAAGCCGCAGGCCGGCGTAGGACGGCCGCCGAGATCCTCGACCAGGCTGTCATAACGTCCGCCGCCGCCCAGCGCCGTCTGGCCGCCCTCCTGTTCCTCGACCGGCAGCAGCTCGAAGACGGTACGCGAATAGTAGTCGAAACCGCGCACCAGATGCGGATTGAGCACGTACGGGACCTGAAGGTCGTCCAGGTACTCCAGGACCCTCATCAGGTGGTTCTTGCTGGCCTCATCCAGGTAATCGACGATATGCGGTGCACCTTCCTTGACGGCGGAGCAGCCCGGATCCTTGCAGTCGAGCAGCCGCAGCGGATTCTTGGCCAGGCGTCGTTTGCAGTCCTCGCAGATCTGCGACCGCCGGGAGCGATAATAGGCCGTGAGTTCCGCCAGATAGTTCGGTCGGCTTTCAGCGCTGCCCAGACTGTTGATGTGCACCACCACCTTCACGCCGAGTTCCTTGTAGACCAGGTATGACAGGAGTATCACCTCAGCGTCGATGATCGGGTGGTCGTCACCGAACACCTCGACCCCGAACTGGTGATGCTGCCTGGTCCGGCCGTGCTGCGGCCGCTCATACCGGAACATCGGACCGATGTAATAGAGCTTGACCGGCTGAGGCAGGTTGACCATCCCGTGATTGATGTAAGCCCGGGCCGCGGAAGCGGTCCCCTCCGGACGGAGGCTGACATTGTCGCCGCCGCGATCCTCGAACGAGAACATCTCCTTCTCCACGACATCGGTCTGCTTGCCTACCGAACGCACGAACAATGAAGTCGCCTCGAGAATGGGAGTGTCGATCCTCTCGTAACTGTAGGCTTCGGCCATCTCCACCATCTTGTCACGGACGAAACCCCAGAACTTCTGCTCCGAAGGCAGGATGTCCTTCATCCCGCGGAGCGACTGGGGGGTCGGTCCGCCGGACGGCTTGGCCGGGGCCGCCTTGGGCGGCACCACCTTCTTGGCGTCCGGTTTCTTCACCGGCTTCTTGGCGGCCTTCTTGGCGTCCGGTTTCTTCACCGGCTTCTTGGCGGCCCTCTTGGCCGGTCTGGCTGTCGCTTTCTTCTTGGCAGGCATAGACGATGAGATGACTGAATGAGGCTGTCATGGGGAGTCGACGGTTCCGGACGCTCAGTCGCCGGTACCGTATTCGACTGATGACGGAAAAAATTCGATCTTCTCCGGCGGCCAGCCCCTGAGCAGGACCCGCCCGACGATGAACGAGCGCGGGACCGGACCGAAAGTCCGAGAGTCGAGGCTGGCCGATCGGTTGTCGCCCATCAGGAAATATTCCTCGGGTCCCAGGGGGACATCCTTGTTGCCCGGCGTATAACCGGTCCCCAGATACGAACCCTCGCCGATATCGTAACCGTCCGGATGTCCGGCGTCATGGATCGTCACCTTGCCATCCGCTATCCGGATACGTTCCCCGGGCAGGCCGATGATGCGCTTGATGAAATACTGACGCGGATCGTTGGGATAACGGAACACCACGATATCCCCACGTTCCGGAGGTATGAAACGGTAACTCAGTTCGTCGATGATCAGGTACTCATGGTCGTAGAAATTCGGTTCCATCGACGCCCCATTGACGTAAAAAGGTTGAATCAAAAAATACCGGATCGGGACGATGATCGCGAGGGAAATGATGACGACATGCACCAATTCACCGATGAACTCCAGCGCCTTGGATAACCAAGGCCTCTCCCGATCCTCCTTTTCCCCGTCCGGGTCCTCTGCACCAGAAACTTCCGCCATCTCCTCCGGTACCTCTTCAGCATTATCCTTGTTGTCCTTCTCTTCCTCCATAAAAAAAGAAACGTGGCCGATATTTTGGATGGTGGACGATGGTGGATTCGAACCACCGGCCTCCGTCGTGTGAGGACGGCGCTCTAACCAGCTGAGCTAATCGTCCGCAGCGATAAGCACGAAAACGAGCAAGGCTACCTTATCACGGTAACCGCGAATTGCCAAGCCTAAAAAGGGTGGGTCCGGACGGTCTGGACGACGCCCCAGGCTTGCGTAATTCAGCCTCTCCATTATCATAGTAAGAGCCCCGATTCGGATATCAAGAAAGACCATGGCTCAACTGAAGGTCAACCTGCTGGAGAGTAAGCGTGCGGCGGTCGCGCCCGCTCATGCCGGTACAGCGCCGGCAAGATTTTTTATCTCCCCACTGCTGCTGGCTGGCGTCTTCCTATCCTTCTTCATCCTGGGACGGCTGAGCCTGACCGAGACCGGATCGATCGCCTTGGCCGAGTTGAACCAGTTCCCCATCCTCTCCCAGATGAGACACCTGATCATGAGCCCTGACCGTAAGATCAAGGGTGAGGATGAGGATCGCATCAACATCCTGCTGCTCGGCATGGGCGGAGAGGGTCATGACGGACCGAACCTCACGGACACGATCATCGTCGCCAGCTACCGCCCGTCCACCCAAGACGTGGCGCTGCTTTCCATACCGAGGGACCTGCTGGTGCCGATACCGCCTTACGGCTGGCGTAAGATAAACGCAGTCAACGCTTTCGGCGAGCTGAACAGCCCGGGACGGGGCAGTGAGCTGGCCCGGACGACGATGGAGGGTCTGCTGGGTGTCGACATCCCTTATCACGTGCGGGTAGATTTCGACGGGTTCCGTGAGATGATCGACGCGGTCGACGGCATCGACATCTACGTGGAGAGGTCCTTCACCGACTACACCTACCCGACGGAGAACCACGGTATCCAGGTGGTGTCCTTCGAGCAGGGTTGGCAGCATATGGACGGCGAGGAGGCCCTACGCTTCGCCCGCTCGCGCCACGGCAACGCCGGGGAGGGTTCGGACTTCGCCCGGGCCAAGAGGCAACAGAAGGTCCTCAGCGCCCTGAAGGACAAGATGCTGTCCGCCGACACTTTCCGCAGTCCGGTGGTCATCGCCAACACCCTGGCGGCCCTCCAGTCGCACATCGACTCCAACATACATATCGGCGAGATCCTCCGGCTGATGAAGATGGTCCGCGACATCGACCGGGTCAACATCTCCCACAAGGTACTGGACAACGGACGGGATTCGACCCTGGTCGACCGGATCATCGGCGGAGCCTATGTGTTGGTGCCGCGGAACAACGATTGGCAGCTGCTGCGCGACGTGACCGAGAACATCTTCACCGAGGCTGAGCAGGTCGAAGCCGACACCCCGCCGCCCCCAAGCGACCGCACCGCCGATTATGCCGTCGAGATACTCAACGGCACCGGAGTGCCGGGCCACGCCCGCGAGATGGCCGGCGAGCTCTCCAAGCTCGGCTATACGATCATCAAGATCGGCAACGCGGCGAACTTCGATTTCTCGCGAAGTATCATCGTCGACCTGACCACCGGAGGCGCCGACGACATCCTGGAGCATATCGAACAGGTGCTGGGCGGCGACGCGGCCAGGGACACGGAAAGTCAGGCCTATGATCATTCCCCCGAGGCCGATATCCTGATCATCCTCGGCCGGGACAGCTTGCCGGGATGACCGGTCCGAGCACACCACGATTATGGACGAAAGGCTACAGGCTACGCCGGTGATCGCTATCATCGGCCGGACGAACGTGGGTAAATCCACGCTTTTTAACCGTCTGATCGAACGGCGCAAGGCGATCATGTCACCGAAACCGGGCACGACCCGCGACATCAGCTTCGGGCATTGTCACTGGAGCGGGTCGGTCATCACGGTCATCGATACGGCCGGACTGGACCTGACCAGCGCCAAGGCGACGGAAGATGTCCTGAAAAGGCAAGCCCAACTGGCGATGGACAAGGCTGACCTGATCCTGTTCCTGGTCGACACTCACGCCGGGCTGATGCCGCAGGACCGGGCCCTGGCCAGACACCTAAAGAGATCCAAGAAACCGGTGCTGCTCATCGCCAACAAGGCGGACAACCCGCGTTACAGGAAAGCCCTCAGCGGCCAGGAGTGGTCCAAGCTCGGCTTCGGCGAACCTCTGGCGATCTCGGCGGCCAACGGTTCGGGTGTCGGAGACATGCTGGATCTGGTCTATGACGAGCTGCGCGTCGCCGGACGTGACGCGCAACCTCCCCTGACCGTCGACCTGCGCGTCGCCATCATCGGCCGCCCTAATGTCGGCAAGTCGTCGTTGCTCAATGCGCTGGCCGGAGAGGAAAGGGTCATCGTGAGCGAGGTGCCGCACACCACGAAGGAACCGCAGGATACGCTGCTCACCTACTCCGACCGGGTCCGCGGCACCAAGAACGTCCTGCTCATCGACACGGTCGGCATCAGGAAGAAAGCCCGCGTAGGTCAGGGTCTGGAACGGCTCGGTGTCCATATGAGCATCGACGAACTTGATGAGACCGACGTGGTGTTCCTGCTGATCGACGCCCGTGAGGGGGTCGGCATGCAGGAGAAGAAACTGGCCAGTCTGGTCGCCAGGAAGAGCCCCGGCGTGATCGTGGTGGTCAACAAATGGGACCTGGCTTCTTCAAGCGGTCTGGGGAACGGTGACGGGTACCGCAAGTATGTCGCCGCCGAGCTGCCGTCGTTCACCTGGGCACCGGTGCTGTTCATCTCCGCCCTGACCGGCAACCGTGTCGGCAAGCTGCTCGATGCGGCCTTCGAAGTGGCCGAACAGAGAGAGCGCCGGCTAACCCAGGAAGAGCTGGACGAGTTCATAGATTACCTGAAGAAGAGACATGGCGCCTTCTTCAAGCCGGGAGGGAACCGACCGCGGGTCTACGGTATCAGACAGACCAGCACCCGACCCCCGAGGTTCATGGTCGTCGTCAAGAAGAAGGAGACCCTGCACCCTAATTTCCTG
>LJNP01000039.1 GCA_001303185.1 Parcubacteria bacterium SG8_24 | reverse complement strand
CGGTGTCCTGGCCCGTCTGGAACGTCACGGCGTCGCAGTCGACCTGCCGTATTTCGCCGAGTTGTCGCGGGACCTGGGTGGCCGTCTGCGGCAGCTCACCGCCCGGATCCATAAACTGGCCGGCGAGGAGTTCAACATCAATTCGCCGCAGCAACTGAAACGGATCCTGTTCGAGAAGCTGGACATATCGCCCCAGGGTATCCGGAAGACCGAGAAGGGCCGGACGCTCTCTACCGCCGCTTCCGAACTGGAGAAGCTGCGCGACGAGCATCCCATCATCAGGGAGATACTCGCCTACCGCGAACTGATGAAGCTCCAGTCGACCTATGTCGACGCCTTGCCGCCGCTGGTGCACGGGAAGACCGGACGTATCCACGCCAGTTTCAACCAGACCGTCACCGCTACCGGACGCCTGTCGTCATCCAATCCCAATCTGCAGAACATCCCCACCGCCGGTTCGGATTACGGCAAGAAGGTCCGGGACGGTTTCGTCGCCCCGCGGGGCGCGGTGCTGTTGGCCGCCGACTATTCCCAGATCGAGCTGCGCATCGCCGCCCATATCGCCAGGGAGAAGAAGATGATCAAGGCCTTCAAGGAGGGGGAGGACATCCATTGGCGTACCGCCGTCGAGATGTGGGGTGAGGACGAGGCGGACGCCCGCCGGCGCATCGCCAAGGTCATCAATTTCGGGATCATCTATGGCATGGGTCCGCAGAGCCTGGCCCAGAACGCCGAGATCTCCCTGGCCGAGGCCCGCGACTACATCGACCAGTATTTCGTCCTGCATCCCGGCATCGCCGCCTACATGGAAGAGATGCGCGGTCGCGTGTCGGCCGAAGGGTATGTCGAGACGCTGTTCGGGCGGAAGCGTTTCTTCCGTAACGTCCACGTGATGAATCCCCGTGAACTGGCCGAAGCCGAGCGTCAGGCGATCAACATGCCGATCCAGGGCACCCAGGCCGACATGATCAAACTGGCCATGGTGGAGATCGATCGCCTGATCGGCGAACGTTACGGACACGAAGAATCGTCTCCGGTGAAGATGATTCTGCAGGTCCACGACGAACTGGTCTTCGAGGTGCGGCAGGACCTGGTGGACGAGGTCTCCGAAGAGGTGGTGCCGCTCATGGAGCAGGTGGTCAGGCTGTCCGTGCCGGTGAAGGTCGAGATGGCGGTCGGCCGGCGCTGGGGAAGCATGAAACGGAGATGACCCGACGGGAGCGGAGTGAGGGACCGCCGCCAGCCGGCGGTCTTTGCGACACCTCTTTCCCTTGCCCCGGCCTTCGGCTATGATGCATCTGCTATGGAGAGGTATTCTTTCTCGGCGCACTACATCAGGAATTCGCTTAATCTGGCGAAAATCGCCCAGAAGACGCGTGACCTTCAGCTTTATCGTCAGGAGCGCAATCTGCTGGTCTTCAGGCTGTCCGAGACGCAGCTGATCTGTGTCTATCCTTTCGGCGTGGTGACGCTGTTCGGCGTCAGCGATCGCCGGACCGTCAACCGGCACCTCAAGCGTTTCCGGAAGTTCGCCGAGGAGGACGCCCCGGCCGCCGAGCGCGGCGAGAACGGTGACGGTATCGCTCCGGAGGAGTATGCGGTGGTGATCGACCCGGGCCAGCCGGACGTGGTCGAGTTCGATTACGCGCGCTTCTCCCGGCTGTCTCTCGACGACCTGCTGCTCATCTCCCACGTGCTGGCGCAGTCCGTGGCCATCGATTTCCTGGAAAGCAAGGTCGACCGGGCCATCGCCCGGTTCGAGAAGGTCCATCGCAACCTGGCGGACAAGGGGCGGTTGGTCATGAACACGCGCGAGGTCATGCGCATCATCGGCACGTCCGGACTCAACGTGAATTTCATCGTCGACAAGCTGTCGCTGCTCGACAAGCCGGACGTGGCCTGGGAGGAGAAGGGCGCCGAGATCCTCTATGACCGGCTGCGCAACGCCTTCGAGCTCGATGACCGTTTCTCCTCCCTGCGTTTCAAGATCGAATTCGTCCAGGAGAGTTCGGAGATGGTCCTGGACGTGCTGCAGAACCGCAAGTCGGCCATCCTGGAGATCATCATCATCCTGCTCATCGCCTTCGAGGTCGTCTTTTACCTGGTGACCGGCACCTGATAATCCCGTATGTTCTTCATCGTCTGCGGAGAGGATACCTTCCGTTCGCGGCGCAAGCTGACCGCCTTGCGCGAGCATTTCCTGAACACCCGGGACGCCTCGGGCATGAACGTGGTGCGCCTGAACCGCAAGGATCACGGCCTGGATGAGGTGGCCGGGGCCCTGTTCGCCACCCCCTTCCTGGCGGAGAAGAAACTGGTGGAACTCGAAGGGTTCCTCAAGGCCCCCAAGGCGGACCGGGAGAGGATCAAGGAGATGATCGGACGGAAACCGGAGACCACCATCATCGTCTTCTATGAACCTGAAGGGGCCGATGCCTTCAAGGACGATGAGCTGTTCGGCCTGCTCCGCCGCCAGAAGTATTCCGAGGAGTTCCAGCCGCTCAGCGGCATGAAGGTGGACCGGTTCATCCGCGAGCAGGTCGGATCGCACGGCTGCCGGATAGACGGCAAGGCCCTGCGCGAACTGGTGGCCCTGGTCGGTACCGATTCCTGGCTGCTGTATCATGAGTCGGCCAAGCTCTGCGCCTATGCGGCGGCCGGCGGCGGCAACGCCGTCACTGTGGAGATGGTGCATGAGCTGGTCAACGGCGAGCAGGACGAGTCGGTCTTCGCCTTCCTGGACGCCTGTACCGGCGGACAGCCCGGTCAGGCGGCCCGGATACTGGAAGGGCTGTTCCGGTCTGGGGTCTCGGAGCTCCAGGTCACCGCCATGCTGCAGCGTCAGGTGCGGCTGCTCATCGGCGTCCGTGACCTGATGAACCGGGGGGTCAGGAACAAGCATGAGATCGCCAAGCGTCTCGGGGTGCATCACTTCCCCGCCGGCAAGGCGATGGTCGCGGCCCGGACGCTGTCTCTGGAGGCGCTGCGTGACCGGCAGGAAGACCTGTTGGAGATGGAGCGTCGCCTGAAGACGGAGTCGGGACGGTCCAGGGCGATACTGAACGCCTTCGCCGCCCGGTTCGCCGCTTCGCGGATAGTCGCCTGACTGACCGACGGACGGGGAGTGGGGCCCTGTGGGGCTCTTTTTGAGTTCCGGGAAGACTGTCCGACGATTGACATGAGCTCGGACGATGCGTAAGCTCCGGTCAGTCCTTTCACTCGGATACAGGAGGAGAGCTCATGCGTCCTCTGCTGATGCTGTTGCTGTTGTCGTTGATCATCGCCGTACATGAGTCAGGTCATTTCGTGGCCATGCGTCTGGGCGGCGTGACCGTCGAGGAGTTCTCCATCGGACTCGGTCCGACGCTCTATGAGCGCCGGGGAGAGGTCACCGTCTTCCGGATCAGGCTGCTGCCGTTCGGCGGCTACGTCAGTCCGGCCGACAAGGGTCCGGGTTCGCTCGGCGCCGCCAGCCGTCCGGTGCGCTGTATCATTTTCCTGGCTGGCATGGTCATGAACGCCCTGACCGCGTTCCTCGTCCTGCTGCTCGTGCCGGCGGCCTGGAAAGGCCAGCGGAGCCGGGGCCTCCGGAGATTGGTGTCGGCCCTGGTCGGGTCGTTCGGTTACTGGCTCTCCTTTCCCTTTCTGTTCCTCTATCTGCTGGTCACCCGAGGGACGTCGCTGTTCCGGGGACTGACCGGTCCGATCGGCATCATCATGGGCCGGGCCGACGGGACGGGTCAGACCGGAGAGACGGGGCAGAAAGAAGACGAGGAAGCGCCCCGCAAAGTCGCGGTACCCCTGCCTGTCTGGCTGGCGCACAACTTCGCGCTGCTCAGCGCCGCCATCGCCGGCTTCAACCTGCTGCCGATCTATCCGCTCGACGGCGGTCAGGTCGTCTCGGCGCTCCTGGAAGGCTTCGGTCCGTCGGTCATCGCCCTTTACGAGGCGGCCGGCCTGCTGATCTTCGCCTCACTGGTGCTCATCGTCTTCCTGATCGATTTCACCTGGCTCAGCCGCCGGAACCGTCCTTAGTCCCGCCAGCCCCGCTGCGGGATTTTTCTTTTCCGTCGCGGAAAATAAAAGGACCCTCATCAAGAGGGTCCGATCCCGGGACGGTCAGTCGTAATCGATCGGGGTGCCGTTATCGAGCAGGTGCCGGACGCTGTCGCAAGGTACGACGGCCAGTGCCGGTCCTCCTGAAGCTGCCCCGCCCCAAAGGTAGGCGTAGCAGATCGGCGGTTCCGGCCGGGTGTCCCTCAGGTAGTGGATACTCCGGGCCGTCTTGTCGGCCCTGACCCGTTCCCGGTCGGCGGTGGTCGCGGCGGCTTCCTCGGACGGGCAGCCGCCGACCAGCAGGGCGATCCCCATGATCGCGGTGATGATGCCGTATCTCATCGGTCTCTCCATCATCGGCATGATAAGGAACATCGACCCAAGCCCACCACGGTCCGGGGTTCCGGTCAAGCGGCCGGTCAGGCCCGGGTCCGGCGTTCCGGAACCCTCATTGACGCCTGCCGGACGCCGATATAAGGTGGGCTGAGGACATTACAACAGCATCGGATACGGGAGGATACCGTGACGGGATTGCTGCTTTTCCTGCTGGCCATCTCGGTGGTCATTTTCGTCCATGAATGGGGCCATTACTTCGCCATGAGGCGGAACGGTGTCAAGGTGGTGGAGTTCACCATCGGCTTCGGTCCGACTATCTGGAGCAAACGGCTCAAGAGCGGTACGGTCTTCTCCCTCAAGGCGATCCTGCTCGGAGGGTACACCAAACCGGTCGCCGAGGGCCCCGAATCGGTCCAGGAGCAGTCGGACTGGCGACAGTTCAAGATCTTCGTCGCCGGCATGTTCATGAACGCCACCGTGGCCTTCGTACTGCTCACCGGGATGCTCTACTATCTCGGACGGGTGCCGGAGATCTTCGCTCCCTACCTCTCCTGGGCGCCGACCTGGCTCCAGCCCCTGCTGGCCGCCTTCGCCGGCTCCTATGGCCTCTGGATCGCCACGCCGCCGCTGGTGGTGGTGCTGCTCGTCAAGCTCGGTTCCGGCTTCTTCGCGCAGTCGGCCGGCCCGATCGGCATCGTGGCCATCGGCGAGGCGATGGCTCAGGCCGCGCAGACGCCGGAGCAGCTGATCCTGGCGGTGCTCAACTACCTGTACATCCTCAACGTGGCCATCGCCGGGTTCAACCTGATGCCGCTCTTCTTCCTCGACGGCGGACACATCACCGAGATCCTGCTGCGGCGGACCTTCAAGCCGGACCTGTTGCCTAAGATCCTCAAGGTCTACCGGATCTCCACCGGACTCATCCTGCTGCTGCTCTTCGTCATCATCATGACTTCCGACGTGCTCAAGCACGTCTTCTGATCGCTGATAGGATGACGCCCGCTCCGTACCGAGCGGGTCTTTTATTTGTTCCGCTGTCCGGTTGACAGGTCCTGCCAGGTCCCTTATATTGGACCGTCCGGCCGCTCGGTCGGATTGGACCTTTCAGACATCGGACCGTCCCGGAGGGTCGGTCCAAGGAGCATGACGATGGCTTTCATCGCCTCTTTCTGGTGGCTTTGGCTCATCCTGACGGTGGCCTGTTGGGGATACGCCTTCTTCAATCAGGCCCGGCGCATGAAGCGCATGTGGGAACGTCCCGCCGGTGACGGGTTCTTCGCCGGACTCGGTCCCCTGGTGGTGGTCGGTCTCATCGGCATCGGAGCGAATGTCCTGTTGGTCATCGCCATCATGGCCCATCTCATCCGGTACGCCCAGGGACTCGGCTAGCCCGGGACGCGCCGCCGCCGGCCCATCGGTTCTCCGGACCCGCTCCTGACGCGGGTCTTTTTCGTCCCCGATCCGTTGACAGCCGACCCGGAGGCGGCTAATCTCTTATGATCGGTTTGTGACCGGCGTCGTTCCTTGACAGGACTTCCGGAGGTGTAAGATGAAAAGATACCTGTACCATCCGTTAAGCGGCGCGTTATCGATCAGTTCCGCGGCCCTCCTGATCGGCGTGATCACCGGTCCGGAGACGGTGTTGGGGACATGCGGTTTCCTGTTCCTGATCGCCCTGGTCTCGATCGTCGTCATGTTCCTGGTGGCGGTCAGGGGCACCTACGCTACCCCGCAGCGGGGCTGGGGCGTCCCGGCCGTCTGGGAGGAGGACATCGTCCTGTTCATCTTCTTCCCGGTGGCGATCCTGGGCTGCTGGCTGCTCGGCTCTCTCTGCGCCATCCTCCTTCCGGCGGCCGGCGTCTGCTGGTATTTCTCCGCGGCCATGACCTTCCTGGCCCTCTGGGGCATGGTGGTCATGCCGGCCCAGTAGCCGCCTTCCCGGCCCACAGGACCCGTCCGACGGGTCCTTTTTTGACCTTCACCTGTCGATGGGGCAAGATGCCCCTGCCGTCCTTTTGACAAGGGGGTGACCCATGAGTAAAAGACGACGTGACGATTCAGGCTGCGGCGGGACCTCCCGGCATGACGGTTGCGGCTGCGGCGGCGAAGGCGGCTGTGCCGACGGATCACGCGGCTGCGGCTCGGACCATGCAGCCGGCGGCTCCGGCTTCACCGCCGTCGATACGGAGGCTCTGAAGCGGCTGGTCAGCGACATCATGCGGGAGATCGGTTTCGGTTTCGAGCCGGACTGGTATACCGGCGGCAGCGCCGCCGCTTCCCGTCGGGCCGCCCTGGAACGGCTGCCTAAGGTGATCGCCAAGCACAACAACGAATGGGCCCCGATCGCCCCGGCCATCCCGGAGCTCATCGAGGTACTGGCCCAGGCCGTGACTCACGAGGAGCGGAACACGCCGCTCATCCTGCACCGGACCTGGCAGACCGCCCGGATAGTCATCCTGAAGCATATCGAGCTCTTCCATACGCTGGAGAGCCCGGACGACCCCTGGCCCAACGTGGAGAGGATCGAACGCGAGACGGTCGAGACGGCCCAGGAAGCCGCCGACCGTATCCGGGACGAACCGCAGACCGCTGAGGAGAAGCGCACCTCCCAGGAGGGGCAGACCGCTTTCGACTTCGTCCGCCGCAAGTGACTAGCCGATACCCTGCCGTCGCCGTTTGGCGACGGTTTTTTCGTCGGCCGGATCTGACGAAACACGCCGCGGGAGCGGCGTGTTCGCGTTCGGAAAGCTGGGTTCCCAGCTTATTTTTTGCCTTTCAGGTCGTTCAGCTTCTTCATCAGACGGGATTTGGTGCGGGATACGGTGTTCTTCTTGAGTACGCCGTTCTGCACCGCCTTATCCAGCGCCTTGATCGTCTTCTTGACCCACTCCTCCGCCTTCTTGCGGTCCTTGGCCTCGAAGGCCTTGCGTGTCTGCTTTCGCAGGTAGGCGACGGTCTCCTTCACCATGCGGTTACGTTCCTGCCGCTTCTTGGACTGTCGGAGCGCCTTCATCGCCGCTCGTTTGATCGGCATAATCCTTATTCTTTGAGCATGTTCGAATATGGACGAGACAGGGAGAGATTATCCCCTTTCGCCGCTCGCGTCAAGCTTCATTCCAGCAGCTTGACTTGGTCCAGCTTGCCGGTGAGCTTGGCGTAGCCGGAGTGGACGTTATCCATCGCTCCCTTGGCGTTGGTGACGTGCCGCGACAGCACCCCCAGCTGGTCGTTGAATTTGACCGACTCCTGCTGCACTCCCTTCAGTATCTCCCAGATCTTCTGCGCCTGTTCCTGGAGATGGCTGCGTTCCATGCCCATCAATATCACCCGCAGGAAGTTGAAGAAGCCGTGCGGCGAGGTCATCAGCACGTTCTTGGTCTTGGCGTAATCGAGCAGCTGGCTCTCGTCGTCGGTCAAGATATGGTAGTAGACGTTCTCCGAAGGGATATACATCACCGCGAAATTGACCGTTCCTTCGTCGGGCAGGATGTATTTCTTGGCGATGTCGTCGATATGCTTCTTCACCGCCTTGACGAACTCCCGGCTGGCGGCGCGCCGCTTGTCCTCATGTTCGGCCCGGGTCAGCTGCTTGAAGTTCTCCAGTGGGAACTTGGAGTCTATCGGCACGATGCCGCCCTTGGTCTTGATGATCGCGTCGACCGTCTCGCCGCCGCGGAACTTATGCTGCAGCGTGTAGTGGTCCGGCGAGAAGACCTGGGCCATCATGTCGGACAGGATCTGCTCGCCGATGTTGCCGCGCAGTTTCGGGTGCAGCAGCTCATTGAACTCCTCGAAGCCCTTGAAGCGTTCCTGGACGGTTCCCAGCTCTTTCTGGACCGAGATGATAACCTGGGCCGCCTTGTCGAGTCGGGTATTAAGGGATTCCGTGGCCTTATCGAGCCTTTCGTTCATCCCCTGTAGGTTCTGGTTGAGCATGACGATACCCTGATCCTTCGACCGGTCCTGTTTGAACGAGTTCATCTCGCGGAACAGGGCGAACAGGCCGAAGCCCAGGCCGACCAGGGTGATCAGGACCACTATGAGTAAGATCGTTTCCAACATAGCTTATGGTGATGAGGGATAGGGCAAGTATAGTCTAAATTTACGCCGGATGAAAGAGCGGACAGACCAGATATCGGCCACTCATCATGTAATATTTTACGACACTTGAATATCTTTGAATATAGGGAAATACTATTCAATTACCTGGAATCCGAATCCGATATTGTTTCACGTGAAACAACTCAGTTGATGCCCTTCAATCAGCCGACCGGTAACTCTTTTCAAGGGTAGCCTCATATGCTATACTCCCCTCGTCGCGGGTCCCTGTAGTTCAATGGATAGAACGGATCCCTCCTAAGGATCAGATGGAGGTTCGACTCCTCCCGGGGACACCAGCGCCGGCGGCAGCTGTGTTCAGATGCCACCGGCGCTGGGACCAGTCAGTCAGTCTTGGACATTGATATTTTCCTGTCTCGACTAGGACGCTGGATTGGTGTAGTATCCTTTTGCCAGGGGCCTGTAGCTCATCTGGTAGAGCGCTGCTTTCGCATAGCAGAGGTAGGGAGTTCGAGTCTCCCCAGGTCCACCACAAAATGACCCATCTCGGATGGGTCATTTTGTTTCACGTGAAACAAAGAAAAAGCCCCGTTTTGGGGCTATCGTGACGGCGGTATGACCAGAGCGGGATTCTGTTCGATCAGCGTATCGCCCTCAGACCGGATAGCCTCCAGGGTCAGGGATATCCTTTTGGCGATTTTCCGCTTGATCAGCGGTAGGAACAGGGAGTTCCACCAGCTCTCGGTCGGGCCTTCGTAGCAGATCGACACCTCGGTCAGGTTCGGCTTGACCCAACGGATGAAGACGCCGTGCAGGCGCTCGGCGGCCGACTCTTTATGCTCGTGGTGGCAGATGACCTGAATACGCTTGTAGCGGTCCCACTGTCTGACCTCAAAAATGAGCTGAGGACGGCAGGGCAAGGTGAAGCATCTGACCGTGCCGGAGCGCCCGTAGACCTTATGGGCCGTACCGGGTTTGCCGCACTCCAGCAGTGAGAAGAAGTCCAGTTTGGCGATGATCTGCCAGGCGACGTTGAGCGAAAAAGGAACATTAAGGCTTTGAGATACGATCACGATTCGTCCTCCCGGGCCTTTAGATCAGGTTCAGTATATGTCCAGGGGTTCGAAAGTCAAGAGGATTGTTTCACGTGAAACAATCGTTTTATCTCGATTTGACCATAGCAGGCTAGGACCTTATGCACATGTGCCTATCTCAGATATTAAAGCCAAAATCGTGTTTCTCAGCAGAAGTTATCTGCAGGTAGTGCACAGGTAAAATATTTTACGACACATATCAATCGGTATCTTCATGATCATCCAGAGTGAACGTCAGGGAGTTGAAAGCGAGGCGGGCATCACTTTCTGACCGTCCGGGATGATCCAACAGTGCGGTGCGGCTGGTTATCCGGTCGATGTAGCTCTTCCCTGCGGCTGTCACTGACGAGCTATTGATTTTCAACCGCTCTGGAGACCCTTCTGGCCAGGTGCTGGTCCTATATCCACCGCCTTGCACACCAAATTCACAGGTGGTGTGGTCATTTCTTGAGGTTAGACTGGCGATTCCATGTTTTTGTGGACAGTTTCGGGGATAAGTGTCGATTAATGTGAACAACTTCGTTGTACATTCCCTTTGCTTGTCAAATTGGTTATCCACAGTGCGTAAACTGTGCATAATTTAGCTAATATTTCATGTTGACCCACCCATTAAAAATTGGTATAATATAAATGTACTGAACTTTCAGTACCGAAACGACAAATCGCACCCCCATGCTTTTCCGACTCAAAGTCAATGCGGCTTTAAGCACCGTGCTTTGCATAGGCTTCGGTGCATTTTTATTTCTTTTACCGTCTGCGATCGCCTCGTCGATGAGTTCGACGAACTACACGATGCAGGCCGATATCCTGACCTCCGGCGGCGGGTACGGTTCATCGACCAACTACATCCTCGACTCTACGGTGGCTGACGTGGCAACCGGTGAGACGATGTTCAGCACCAACTACGGCCTCTGCGCCGGTTATGAGTGTTTCCGCCTTGAACCCTATGTCAGCTTCTCCGTGAAGGAAGGCACCTCCTCTCCCGGCACGACCGGAGCCGGAGTAGCGCTCGGTACGCTCGAGACGACGAGCATCAAGACTTCTGACGGCAGCACTGTCAATTCGGTCTTCCTGACCGCTGAAACCAACGCCCCGAACGGCGGTACGGTGACCGTCCGCTCCGTCACTCCCGAGGGCCTGGCCAGCACCTCGGTCCCGGGGGACACCATCAGCATCGGTTCGGACCAGGTCACGCTCACCACCGGCAACGAGGGTTACGGCATCTGCGTCTACACCAACTCCCAGCACGCCGACAGCCCGACCACCTTCGTCGACCAGTATCCCTACAACGGTTCCTGCGACTACAGCACGCATCAGGTCGGCCGGGTGCAG
Organism: Parcubacteria bacterium SG8_24; assembly: GCA_001303185.1. Taxonomy (GTDB): domain Bacteria; phylum Patescibacteriota; class Patescibacteriia; order SG8-24; family SG8-24; genus SG8-24. The sequence continues at coordinate 217 of LJNP01000039.1, read as the reverse complement.
ACCGCGGCCCAGAGCATCCTGAGTTCGACCGGGGCGCTCAAGGGCGGTACGGCCGAGGTCCTGGTCAAGGGTTCGAGGAGCGTCAGCACCCCGGCCCATTCCGATTACGCCGATTCCCTGGTGTTCATCTTCACCGGGACCTATTGAGGTCCGGTCGTGGCGATCTTTACAACCTGTCTGGAGAGCGGCGCGGTGCGATGCCGAACATTTCGGCACC
>LJNP01000038.1 GCA_001303185.1 Parcubacteria bacterium SG8_24 | reverse complement strand
TGCGTCCACAAGCATAACGACAGCGGATCCTAGGGAAGGAAGTTCATCGCAGGAGGTGCCGCAGTGAGATGAGTGTCTGCTGCGGTTCCGGGAACAGGGCCGGCCAGTCCAGGGTGAGATACTCGTTCAGCCGCCTCCACCAATCGTTCAGGAGCACCCTCGACTTGGGGGTGTTTTTTCTTGATTCGTCCGACCCGTTAAGGACCTTAGCCGGGCTGCCGACCCCATCCCAATTGTGACCTCACTTAAGGCCAAAAATTGACAAAAGAGGGGCTGACCGGCTGAAATGAAAATAGGTTCATTCGAACTGGATATGTAGGAGGACATGATGGCCTATACCGCCACCATCGTCAGGGACAGGAAATACCCGGACCGGTATTACATCCGCATTTCTAAGGACGGAGTCCAGGATGGCGGTGACGTCGAGATCGTGGAGATACTCCACGGCGACGACGAAGATGAGCTGAAGCAACGCGCGCTGAGATTCATCGGTCATCCGCACATCGACTGGCCGCAATGACCTGCGAGGTCAATCGCGGCGAAAACGCGTGAATCGTTCACGCGTTTTGTTTTTTTGATCGTTTGATTTTTCCACAGCCGACTCTTGACAAGAAAAATATTGCGGCGCACAAAAAAAAATTCTATAATTAATACAAGAGCGCTCATCCATCAATCTTAAGTGACACAAGGGACGACAAGTCGCGGGCGCTCACGAGCGGCGACGAACGTCCGGGTCACGACTAAGGAGGAGGTGATAACTATGCCAGCCAAGAAAAAGGCGAAGAAGCCGGCGAAGAGGAAAGTAGCGAAGAAGAAGGTAGCGAAGAAGAAGCCGGCGAAGAAGCGGAAACCGGCGAAGAAGAAGGTAGCGAAGAAGAAGCCGGCGAAGAAGCGGAAACCGGCGAAGAGGAAGAAGAAATAAACTTCTTCTACCGAAGAAAAACATCCGTCTGACGGCGGATGTTTTTCGTTCTCAGAGGGCGCCGTGGACACTAAAGATCCAATGCGGCCTGCCGCCCGGCCGGCGGCGCTTCATCCTCGAATACCTTGACCTGACCGAAAACACCGTCGTAACCGGGCCTGACGCTGATGCGGCCCTCGCGGACCCGGGAGATGGCCTCGGCCAGCCGGATACCGGCAAGGGAAGAGACGCGTTCTATCGGTACGTCCAACAGGACCGAAAACTCCGATCCTAATGTCTCGATCGTCTCCTGATAGGCGAGCCTGACGGCTTTGGACGCCGGGGTCTTACCCAAGGTGTCGGCAATAACCTCCTCCAGAGGCACGATATGCCGGAAAATCCCGCCCTGTCTCGCGGTCTCTTCCGGGCCGCAGACGTAACCGCAGTTACGGTGTCCGTCGGCGTGATACTTGCCCTCCTCGGGGAAGAACTCGATGGTGAAAAGCAGCCTGTCGCGCTGGCGCTTCCGCAGCACGTCAATCAGTGCCTCATAGCCGAGCGTCTCGAGATCGAAGACGTTGGCTTCCCGGCCCAGCTTGCGGGTGCTGTGGGCGTCGGAATTAGAGACGAGCATGATGTCGTCGAGGGCGGACAACCGCCAATTCATCGGCGGATCGGAAGAGAGACCGGTCTCTATGGCATGGATATGGGGTGTCATCCCCCCGAAACACTCCTCGATCGAATCGAATCCCGATTCCGATCCGAACAGCGAGAACCACGGCGTCCAGGCATGCGCCGGAATCACCAGACAATCATCATCGGCTTGCCTCACCAGACGGACCACCTCTTCGGCGTCCAGTCCCAGGATCGGCCGGCCGTCTGATTTCAGGTTGCAGCCCCGCCGGTCGAGCTCGCCGATTATCCGGCGCACCGCCTCTCGGTCCGGTGCCAACACCACCAGATGGATACGCCGGGTCCGGCCGCCCTTCTTGTATATGCAAGAAAGTTCCGTGGAGAGGATGAATCGGACATCGGGCGCGTCCGGCGGCACAGGTGCGGTCCCCGCGACCCCCGAAGTCCCCGAACCAGCTTTCACTTTCAGACCCTCCTTCAGCCGGAACAACCCTTCTTCCGCCGGCTCCAGTTCCTGCTCGATCTCCGCGAACCATTGCGGATGGGTGAAGTCGCCGGTCGCCAGGATGTCGATGCCTTTGGTCATGGCCCAGGCCTCCAGATTGCCCAAAGTCAGGTCCTTGGAACAGGCCCTGGAGAACCGCGAATGGATATGCAGATCGGCTATCAGACGCATAAACCTATCCCGTCGGCGGGGTCAGGACGAGATCGACTGCGGCTCCGACCGAACCGACGACCGGCACCGACAGCTCCGCCGGTACAGGGCGCGGCCCCTGGACCAGGATGTAACTGACCCACGGCGCTATCCGCCTCATCTCGCTTATCTCGTCCGGATTGTCGTTGATGACATGGGTCGGTCCGCCGGTCCGGTCCAGATGGCCCATGAACTCTGCCTTGCTCCGGCTCACGGTATGGATCTCGTCGAACAGTCCGGTCAGGCCCGCCGCCTCGATCTTCCGGCGCTGCCAAGCCTCCTGACCGAAGGTCAGCAGGATCAATGCCGCACCGGCTGTCCGCAGGCGACCCAGCGCCGGACGGGTCTCCGGAAACAGGAAGTCGCCGGTCCGGTCCACGACACCGTCGATCAGGCTCCGGAGACGTCCGGTGGGGCAGGTCAAAGCCGGAGCCGCGCAGGCGATGTGCCTGTCCGGATCGTAATCATAACCCCCCCGTTCCTCGGCTATCGCCTGACGGTAACAATCATCGAAAATTCCACGGTCCACCCCACAGGCAGCGAAGGCACCGGCCAGTGCCTCCTTGAATCTCGCGGTATCCAACAGTGTGTAGTCCAGATCGAAGATGACTCTCATGCGCGGCGCGTCAGATCCCTCCCAGACAATTCTGGATGATAAGTCTGGCCAGACGGTCGGGATCGTGGCGGATAAGGGAGCGGGCCAGACTGTCCCCGGGGCGGTTCGAATGTATCTTTTGGCACAACAGATCGGCCGCCAGATAGGTCCTGTCCGGATCGTGTGCCGACTGGTCGAGCAGGACCGGATAGGTCCACTCAGCCGCATAACGCTCGAGCAGCTCAGGTTCGGGCATGCGGTTATTGTAGGTGACGAAATCGATCCGGCCCCGACCGATATGACGCTCGACGGTCTCCACGTAATCCGAGACCGAAAAGCCGTCCGTATGGCCCGGTTTGTTCATGAGATTGCAGTTGAAGACGAGCGTCGCCTTCGTCCCCCGGATCGCCTCGGGTATGCCGCGGACCAGCAGGTTGGGGATGATGCTGTCATAAAGCCCTCCCGGACCGATGACTACACAGTCGGCCTGTTCGATCGCCCTGACCGCCCGGGGATTCGCGTATATATCGGAGTCATAGCGCAGCTCGGCGCCTTTCGGCAGGGGCGAGGTATCTATCTGGTGCTCGCCGACGAGGGTCGCCCCCTCCCCGACCTCGCAGACCAGACGGGCGTCCTGGGTCGTCACCGGAACGACTGAACCCCGGATGGCCAGGATCTTTCCGGATACCCGGACGGATTCCTCGAAGCTGCCTGTGATCTTCTCGAGCGCCGAAAGGAAGATATTGCCGAAATTATGGCCCCGGAAGACCCCCTGATCGAAACGGTAACTGAACAGTTCGCGCATGACCGCCTCCGATTCGGAAAGGGCTACCAGACACTGCCGGATGTCGCCCGGCGGCAGCACCCCAAGCTCGTCCCGCAGCATGCCGGTCGAACCGCCATCATCGGCCATGGAGACGATTGCCGTGAGCTCGACCGGAAAACGCTTCAGGCCGCCCAAAAGGGTGAACTGTCCGGTGCCTCCGCCGATGGTCACTATCGACTTCATAGGCGCTGGGTCAGGCGACGCTGGCGATCCGCTCCATGTCCGCCGGTTCGCGGATCGACAGGGTCTCCCAGACATGATCGAAGATCATCCGTTCGGTATCGGCGACCCGCTCGTCCTCGATCAGGATGCCCAACGGTTCGGTGTTGTCATCGAGCGAGAAGAAGGCCACCTTAGGTCCATAGATGATGGAGTAGGTCGGCGCCCCCTCCTTCAGGGAAAGCCAGCGGCGCTCGGAGAGGGGACGCTCGTCGCCGCCCTCTCCCACGGCGATGGCCCGGACACTGATACGCCTCTCCACCCGCTGTTTGGTGAAATCGGCGAATTCCCGGTACAGATGCTGGCGTATCCCGACGGAAGAATAGACCCGGTAGAGCTTCTCCCCGGGGTGTCCGGACATCGTCGTCAGGACGTCGCGCAGGATGATGTTCACCCCCTTGGCCCCCTCGTAATATTTGACCACCGGCTTACGGCCCCCGTGGGCGTAAAGCGAGCGCAGCTCCGGCAGCAGGTCGGCCAGATTTCGCTTGAGTGAAGAGACCGTCCGCTCCCGATGTTCGACCACGTCAATCAGCTTATCCGGATTCTCGGCCATGAAGAACTGCTTCTTGTGCTTCTGGTAGACGCCGACCACGCCGAGCTTCTGGAGGCTCTTCAGGATGTCATAGACCGTACCGCGGTTAAGGTCGGTGTCATTGGCCAATTTACGCACCGAGGACGAGCCTCCCGTCAGCAATGAGAGGTAGACCCGTATCTCCTTATCATTGAAACCCAGGCTTTGGAGTACATGGGGTATTTCCATAGGCTTAGCCGGTGATCTCCTTACACCTCCATGAGAGCATCCTTGCCGGAGGGTTGTCAAAAAATGACCGACAACTTATCCACTTTAAGGCCGGATGCCGTCAAAAAACCGCATGACTCGCGAATGGCGCTCATGCGGTAGAGTGATCATCATCGGTCCGATGGCGGCCGCCCAGCTTCCTGAGCAGACCCTCCCGCTCTCTCAGGTGATAGGCCAGGGCGACTATCCGGCCCCGCCTCAGGCTTCGGAAGCCCATTATGATGACCGGGTACGGGATCAGCATCGCCCCGATGGCCAGGAACCCCCGAGTGATATCGGCGGGCTGACCGGATCCGCTCCAGAGCAGGATCATGACGGCAGCCAAGGACGCCAGGCAAGAGGCCGGGATGAGCATGTTGGAGAACAGCCAATCGGCCCGATAGCTCTCGGTGACGAGATGCCGGAGTTCCGGCAGGTCATGTCGGTTCTTGAGTCGCCGGGCCTGGGCCACGTCGCGCTCGGTCATGTATCTCAGCCAGGACAATACTTCACCTCCGGAATGGATGACGGCTAACCGATGACGGTATATGCGGTGATAAGGAGCCTCCAGACCGCACCTTACCATCGCTTGAGGATAAACTCAAAAACAGGCCGGACGGCAAGACAAAAAAGGAGGCTCGCCTGGCGAGCCCCCGACCTCAACGGAGATCTATCACGATGACACCAGACCTGGCGTCTTCCTTGTCCGGATCGATGATGATGACACCACCGTCCGAATCCCCGTCTGGTTCCCCGTCCGGCTTCTCCCGAGGTCCGGGAGGCGGTGGGGGATGGATACGGGGGCGCCGCTCCTCCCGCCGCCGCTCCTCTTCCTCTTTTCTCCGCTTCTCCTCCTCGATGATCCACGGATCGATGCAGAACGGCATGGCGCCACCCCCTTATCCTAAAGGTTTCTTGAAAAGTCCGTCCTTTCGTCAACAGACAAGGCTAGCACGACAGGCGCCCCATGTCAATCCGTCCCGGCCGGTCCTGAAAACCAAAAAGCGCAGGGTCCTGGCGGCTACCTACTTTCCCAGGGGCGGGTTGGCCCCAAGTATCATCGGCCCAACACTGCTTAACTTCCGTGTTCGGGATGGGAACGGGTGTGGCCAGTGAGGAAGTGCCACCAGAACCTTGCGCTCTTCGTTTTGACTCCACGGCCGCGAAGCGCGGCTTCGTGCTTCAGTGGTGAGGAAAGCAGACGGCTTATTAGTACGGCTCGGCTCAAACCATTGCTGGTCTTACACCTGCCGCCTATCGACCAGGTAATCTCCCTGGAGCCTATGAGACCTAATCTTGGACGAAGTTTCGCGCTTAGATGCTTTCAGCGCTTATCTTCACCGAACGTAGCTACCCAGCAATGCCCCTGGCGGAACAACTGGTACACTAGAGGTCCGTGCTTCTCGGTCCTCTCGTACTAGAGAAGCGTGCCCTCAAGTCTCGACGCCCGTAGCGGATAGGAGACCGAACTGTCTCACGACGTTCTGAACCCAGCTCGCGTACCGCTTTAATAGGCGAACAGCCTAACCCTTGGGACCTTCTCCAGCCCCAGGATGCGATGAGCCGACATCGAGGTGCCAAACCGGGTCGTCGATGTGGACTCTTGGACCCGATCAGCCTGTTATCCCCGGAGTAGCTTTTATCCGTTGAGCTTCCGCCGTCCTATATCGTACGGTCGGATCACTAACTTCCGCTTTCGCGACTGGTCGTCTGGTAGGACTTCCAGTAAAGCCGGCTTTTGCGTTTGCACGTCCAGCTCCGTTTCCATCGGAACTAAGCCGACCTTTGTAAACGCCTCCGTTACATTTTGGGAGGCGACCGCCCCAGTCAAACTACCCACCAGCTACTGTCTCCCGTGACCGCACCGATCGCGAAAAGTGTAAAGAGCATACCTCTTCCGTGATCGGTGAGGCGAAGGACTTTTTCGCGACCTGTGAGGTCACAGGATTAGAATTCACACAACACAAGGGTGGTGTCTCATTGGCGCCCGAAGGCTCCCACCTACGCTGAACATGTGGAGCGTGAACCCAATAGCAAGTTGTAGTAAAGCTTCACGGGGTCTTTTCGTCCAGCTACGGGTAGAGAGCATCTTCACTCCCCTTGCAATTTCGCCGAGTCCCTCGTTGAGACAGTTGCCATCTCGTTATGCCATTCGTGCGGGTCGGAACTCACCCGACAAGGAATTTCGCTACCTTAGGACGGTTATAGTTACCGCCGGCGTTCATCAGCGCTTAGATTCAAAGCTACGCCCTTCCGAAGAAGAATTTCACCCCTCCTCTTAACGTTCTGACACTGGCCAGGCATCAGCCCCTATACATCGCCTTGCGGCTTAGCAGAGACCTGTGTTTTTGGTAAACAGTCGGATGGCAGTCGCTCGCTGCGGGTCCTCCCGAAGGAAGACCGGGCCTTATCCCGAAGTTACGGCCACTATTTTGCCGAGTTCCTAAACGAGGGTTCTCTCGTTCGCCTTGGCACACTTGTGCCCACCCACCTGTGTTGGTTTGCGGTACGGATCCCGTATGAGATAACTCTTAGAGGCTTTTCTCGGCACCACTGTTTCCCGAATTGCCCGCCTCGCGGCAGACTTCCGCCGAGCGCTTGATTTCCGCTACCGGATTTGCCTGGTAGCCCTCTTGCGCCCTCGCGACGACCATAGCCGGAGATCGCTCGGAATAAAGCGATGCGTCACCCCATCGACCCATACGGGAGTGCAGGAATATTAACCTGCTGTCCATCGACTACGCCTTTCGGCCTCGCCTTAGGCCCGACTAACCCTGGGACGAGTTGCGTTGCCCAGGAAACCTTGGGTTTACGGCGTGAAGGGTTCTCACCTTCATTCTTGCTACTTATGCCAACATTCTCACTTCTCTCACGTCCACCGGCCCTCGCGGGTCCGACTTCATCCATGAGAGAACGCTCCGCTACCGCTCGTCCCTTGCGGGACAAGCCCCCAACTTCGGTACTCAGTTTAGCCCCGATGAATTTTCGGCGCAGGATAACTTGACCAGTGAGCTGTTACGCTTTCTTTAAATGATGGCTGCTTCTAAGCCAACATCCTGGTTGTATGAGTCACCCCACCACCTTTCACACTTAACTGAGATTTAGGGACCTTAGTTTGGGATCTGGGCTGTTTCCCTTGCGACTGATGGAGCTTAGCCCCCATAGTCTGACTGCCGAGAATCCACATGCGGTATTCGGAGTTTGGTTGGAAGCCCTAAGGTTGCCCCCGGACCCCCATTCAGTGCTCTACCCCCGCATGCTTCGTACCTCGACGCTAGCCCTAAAGCTATTTCGCGGAGAACCAGCTATTACCCAGTTCGATTAGCATTTCACCTCTAACCACAGCTCATCCCATAGCGTTACACGACTAACGGGTTCGGACCTCCCCAAGGTGTTACCCTTGGTTCATCCTGGCCATGGTTAGCTCACTGGGTTTCGGGTCTCGTGTATGCCACCTGTCGACACTCGGAACCGCGTCAGAGTCCCCCGATCGCTCGTGGGGTCTTCGACGCGGAATCGAGAGTCGACGTTCGCCCGTTAAGGCTCGCTTTCACTATGGCTTCGCCCCCTCGGGGGCTTAACCGAGCGACATACATCGAACTCGTTGGCTCATTCTTCAATAGGAACGCCGTCATCCCCCCTGAACCCGAAGGAACAGGGTACGGACTTCGACTCCTTGTAAGCGTACGGTTTCAGATACTATTTCATCGCCCTCCCGGGCTACTTTTCACCTTTCCCTCACGGTACTTGTTCACTATCGATCACGGAAAGTATTTAGCCTTGCGACATAGTCGTCGCTGCTTCACACGGGATTTCACGAGTCCCGCGCTACTCACGAGAATCCATAGCAGAGGTGCGGTGTCTTTCACGTACGGGGCTTTCACCCTCTTTGGCCGGCTTTTCCAAGCCGTTCCCCTAGACTCCGCGTCTATGATGACTCTGCCGGGATGTCACGGACATCCCTAATGGAGACCGTACAACACCCACCGCGCAACGGTCCGCGCCTTTATTCGACGCCTGCGACACGAATGTTGCCATCCATGTTCAGTACGCCGAACCACGCGATGGGTTTGGGCTGTTCCCCTTTCGCTCGCCACTACTTAGGGAATGGAAGCCAGTAGTCCAGGAAGGCTGTCGCCGTCCGGCTCGCGCCGGGCGGGCAAACTGCCGGCCCTAGACTAATGGCTGGAGTTTTTTTCCTTTCCTCCGCTTACTGAGATGTTTCACTTCAGCGGGTGCCCGCGCACCAGGTCGCCCTGGATTGCGATCCGCCTCAACGGCGGACCAGGTTTCCCCATTCGGAAATCCCCGGATCAAAGGTTGCTTGCCACCTCCCCGAGGCTTTTCGCAGGCTGCTACGTCCTTCATCGGCTTTCCGTGTCTAGGCATCCACCATACGCCCTTGAATTGCTCCCTTACCACTGAAACACGAAAACGTGCTTCAGGTATTTATTTACTGACTGACTTGCGTGGAGTTCAATTGTCAAAGTCCGTGGATCCGAGACGACCCTTCGGGCTTTCGGCTCCAGAAGCGGAAAACGGGATACGGAACGATCCGGGCAAAAGAATGCTGCTCCGAAATGTCCGCACGTTTTCCGCTACTGTCTCCGAAACGTCGCCGGCTGCAGTGACCGTCGGGAGTCCCGACAACAAAGAAACTGCCTCCCGATAAGCTGTCGTATCATAGCCGGGGCCATAGGATACGTCAACTTCCGTGAGCAGTTCTGGCCGGAAATCTATCTTGTTCGGGAACTGGCGACCATTATACCTGACCTGAAGAGATTGTCAAGCGTTTCCCATGTTGTTCCATGAGCGGCTTTTTTACGCTTATTTAAGGATAAAAATGACCCCGACAGTACAGACCGTCGGGGTCAGGAGTCACTGAGGGTTCCCGGGGTGGGCCACCACGCGGTTGCGGCCGTTGTTCTTGGCCGCCAACATCGCCTCATTGGCGTCGCGGATCAACCCTTCACAGTCGCCGCTGTCCGGACGGTGGGTCCGGAAACCGATGGAAGCGGTCACGCTGAGCGGTCGGCCGTTTCCGGTGGGCACCCGGAGCTCGGAGATCGCCGTGCGGATACGCTCGGCGGTGAGCCCGGCTCCCTGCTCGTCGGTCCCCGGCAGGATGACGGTGAACTCCTCGCCTCCGTACCGGGCCGCGGTGTCGATGACGCGAATCGTCCCCTTAAGGACTCCGGCCACCCGCCGCAGCACCTCGTCCCCCACCTGGTGTCCGTGCTCCTTGTTGAAGGCGCCGAAATGGTCCAGGTCGAGGAAGAGCAGTGACATCACCTTGGTGTGGTCCCGCCTCATGCGCTCATGTTCGTCGATGACCCGCTCGTCGAAGGCCCGCCGGTTATGGAGACCGGTCAGGGCATCGATCTGCGTCAGACGCTCCACCTCGGAGTTGTCCTTGATGACGGCCACGATAGACGTCGGCTCTCCGGACGCGTCCTCGACGAAGTTCAGCGTGAACAGGGTCGGGGTCACCCGGCCGTCATCCAGCCGGGCGAACCGCAGACGCATGTTGACGATGCGCTCGTCCCTCATCAGGATCCGGGTGATGTCTTTCCCGTCATGGGACCGGCCGTTCTTGACGGCGCAGTCGGTGATCAGGCGGAAGAGGTTATCGCCGCAGGCCAGTTCCGGCCCGATGCCGAAGATGTCCTCGGCGCCCCGGTTGAACATGAAGATCTCACCCTGCAGGTCGGCGACGACGACCGCATCGCTGGTCGACTCGAAGACCGACTTGAGGAACGAGACCTGACGCTGCTGCTCCCGCAGGCGCTCCGCCAGATCCTGGCCGGATGCCGGGGCCCCCATCCCCGCAGCGGACTTCTTCCGGCCAAACAGCCGGAGGATCCGCCCGCAGAGACGGACGAACGCAGCGACGAGACAGCCGAGGAGCGTGTGGCTCCCCTGCTGCGCGTCGCCTTCTCTGACGACGCCCCGATCAGGGGCTTCACACACGGTTCTCATGGCTGCCTCCTTGTTCTTGGAACCTCAGAAAAAGTAAAATGACCGCAAATCGCCATTAAGACGATTCGACTGACATTATCATATATATAGGCAAAAGTCAAGAGGTCCGGCCTGCGAATAGGCTAGATTGAGCCAAAATATGATGGATATACGCCTGATTTGTGTCGGCAGACTTAAGGAGAACCATTGGTCCGGCGCTCAGAAAGAATACCTGAAGCGGCTCCGGCCTTATTTAAGGCTGAAGGTCGAGGAAGTCGAGGCTGAGCCGATAAGCCGCACGGTGCCGCCCGAGGAGTCAAAAAGACGAGAATCAGAGCGGCTCTCGGACCGATTGACCGATGACGAGCTAATCGTAGTTCTCGACCGCCGCGGTGACCGGCTGCCATCCGGGGATTTCGCCCGCTTCCTGCGTCAGGAGGGCGAGCCAGGGCGCCGGCTGACCTTCGTCGTCGGCGGGACGACCGGTCTCTCCGACGAACTGCTGGCCCGCAGCCAAAAAAAGATCTCCCTTTCGGAGATGACTTTCCCGCATGAGCTGGCCCGGGTGATACTGCTCGAACAGCTCTACCGGGCGATGACTATCCTCACCGGCAAACGGTACCACTACTGATAATCAGCCGCGGAGCAAGGACCGCAGTTCCTTCCAGACCGGCTCGGCGCTGCGACCGATGAAATGCGATCCGCGCTCGACCAGCACCAGTTTGCCATCGAGCGCCTCTTTGTATCTCAAGGCGTGGTCGTAGGGGACGACCGGATCGTTCTTGGCCTGGATGAAGGTAAAATTGTCCGCCTTCCGGGAGAGTTTCCACCAGCCGATCTCCCGGTCGAAAAAATTGAGCAACTCCTTGACCCGGACCGTGGAGGCGAAAGGCGTGGCTACCGTGATGATTCCCCGGACCTTCCTGTCGGTGAACCGCTCCAGCGCCCGCAGGGCCAATACCCCGCCCAAGCTGTGTCCGATAACGACCGAAGACCGATTCCAGCGCCGGGCCGCCGGTTCCACCGCCTTGAGCCAGTCCTTGAAGTCGGGACGCAGCGGGTTAGGCAGCTCCGGCACCAGGACGCTCACCCCGGCCTTCTCCAGCTTCTTGCCGATCCAAGGCAACCAGACCTTAGCCGGGGTCTCGGCATAGCCGTGAAGGATGGTTACGTTGTCGACCTTCTTTCCCATATATGATTGGTGCGGACGGGAGGACTCCCCCTCGCTCCGACTCGGGGTCCGGGGCGCTGCGCATCGGACGCTGCGCCGGCTCGCTGCACGGGGTTCGTCCATCCGCTTCGCGGACATGGCCGAACCCGTCTCGGCAGTACGGACTGAAGCAGTTCAGTCCTTTTCTCCGCCTCGACCTCACGCCCTTCGAGTCTCTTCCATCATAGCACAGGACCGGCCACGGCCTACGGCCACAGCCGGTCCTGTGGTGCGGACGGGAGGACTCGAACCTCCACGGGGTCGCCCCCACCAGGTCCTAAGCCTGGCGCGTCTGCCGTTCCGCCACGTCCGCATATACTTATATATATAGTAAGCCCTTAAGGTCGACAAGGCGAGATAAGTCTCCGGCCCTTCGACAAGCTCAGGACTGAGGCTTGCTTCGCTCGCTCAGACAACAGACACGTTTATGCTCTGAGCGAAGTCGAGGAGCTACCTTAATGAGTATGGCTAATCCAAAACGAGCGGCTCAAGGCCGCTCGTTCGGTTTATGTCGTTATCTTAAGGCTGAAGCTCCTCGACAGGCGGTTCCTCGACAGGCGGTTCCTCGACAGGCGGTTCCTCGACAGGCGGTTCCTCAGCCGGAGGCTCTTCGGCCGGTGGTTCCTCGACAGGCGGTTCCTCGACAGGCGG